>CANGML010000054.1 GCA_947454585.1 Comamonadaceae bacterium | reverse complement strand
TAGCTCTTGTCGGGATGCACGATCTGCACCATCTCCACCTTGTCGAACTGGTGTTGACGAATCAAACCACGTGTGTCGCGCCCCGCACTGCCCGCCTCGGAACGGAAGCAGGGTGTGTGCGCGGTGAGCTTGATCGGTAATTCGCTCTCAGCCAACACCACGTCGCGCACAAAATTGGTCAAGGGTACTTCGCTGGTGGGAATCAAGTACAGCGCTGTGCTCTCGCTGGTGGCTTCGCCCTCTTGGCCGCCTTTCTTGGCAGCAAATAAATCTTCTTCAAATTTGGGCAACTGGCCTGTGCCTTTGAGGCTGTCGGCATTCACGATGTAAGGCGTGTAGCACTCGGTGTAGCCGTGTTCTTGCGTTTGCAGGTCTAGCATGAACTGCGCGAGCGCACGGTGCAAGCGGGCAATGGGGCCCTTCATCACCGCAAAGCGTGAGCCCGAGAGCTTGACACCCATTTCAAAGTCGAGCCCCAAAGGCTCGCCCAAGTCCACATGGTCTTTGGGCGTGAAGCCCAAGGCTGCGGGCTCGGTGCCCGAAGGGCTCCAGCGGCGCAACACCACGTTGCCGTGTTCGTCTTCGCCTGTGGGCACGCTGTCATGCGGCAAGTTGGGCACGGCCAGCAACAAGGTTTGCAACTCGGCTTGCAACGCGTCTAAACGAACAGCCGAACTGTCGAGTTCGGCTTTGATGTCCGCCACTTGCGCCATCACACCGTCAGCAGGCTCACCTTTGGCTTTGAGCAGGCCGATTTGCTTTGACAAAGCATTGCGACTGGCTTGCAACTCTTCGGTGCGGGTCTGCAAGGTTTTACGCTCGGCCTCCAAGGCCTGATAAGCCTCCACATGCAAAAAGGCTTGAGGGGTTTTGCGGGTTTCGAGTTTGGCAATGACGCTGGGTAAGTCGCGACGCAGCTGATTGATATCAAGCATTTACTTTTAGTCCTATTACTTCAGCCCCTTTGGGAGCGGGAATTTGATGGTTTCTTCCACACCATCAAGGGTTCGTACAGACACCGCACCAAAGGCGCGCATGCGGGCAATGACTTGTTGCACCAAGATGTCGGGGGCCGAGGCACCAGCCGTCAGGCCAACGCGTGTTTTGCCGGCAAACCATTTCTCTTGGAGTTCGCTGGCGTTGTCGATCATGTAGCTTTCAGCGCCGTAGCGCTGTGCCACATCGCGCAAACGGTTGCTGTTGGAGCTGGTGGGGCTGCCCACCACGATCACCAAATCCACCTCATTGCTCAGCACCTTCACCGCGTCTTGACGGTTTTGGGTGGCGTAGCAAATGTCTTGCATCTTCGGCTTACGAATCGAAGGAAAGCGGGCCACCACAGCTTCGGTGATGAGTGCCGCATCGTCCACACTGAGGGTGGTTTGCGTGACCACGGCCAAACGCTCGGTTTGTTTAGGTGAGACGAGCGCCACATCAGCCACATCTTCGACCAAATAGATACCGTCTTGCAACTGTCCCATCGTGCCTTCGACTTCGGGGTGGTCTTTGTGGCCGATCATGATGAACTCAAAGCCTTCTTTGTGCAGCTTCGCCACTTCGACATGCACTTTGGTGACCAAGGGGCAGGTGGCGTCAAACACTTGAAAGCCCCGGCGCTCGGCCTCTGCCTCCACCGACTTGGGCACACCGTGCGCACTGAACACCAAGGTAGCGCCAGCGGGCACATCTGCCAAGTCCTCGATGAAGATAGCGCCTCGGCTTTTGAGGTCTTCCACCACATAGGTGTTGTGCACGATCTCGTGTCGCACGTACACAGGCGCGCCAAATTTCTCGAGCGCGCGGTCTACGATATCGATGGCACGATCGACGCCGGCACAAAACCCACGCGGCTCGGCCAGAACGACTTCTTGAAGGCTAGGAGAGTTCATAGGGTGTTACAAAATACCGATGACTTCAACCTCAAACGTCACAGGTTGGTTGGCCAGGGGGTGGTTGAAATCAAACAAGACCGAATCGTCCGTCACTTGCTGCACGGCGCCGGCAAAAGAACCTTGTCCCGTGGGGGCAGGAAACTGGACCACATCGCCCACGTTGTATTGCTCGTCAGGGTCGCCAAATTCTTTGAGCAAGCTCTTGCTGACCCATTGCTGCATGTCGGGGTTGCGCTCACCAAAGGCTAACCCTGCCGCTAACTCAAAGGTGGTGCGTGTGCCTTCGGCCAACCCCAACAAACGTTGCTCCAGGGCGGGCGACAGCTCGCCGGAACCGAGCGACAGCGTGGCAGGTTTGTCGTTGAAGGTGTTGATGACCTCGCCTTGCGGTCCCGAAAGTCGATAGTGGAGGGTCAAAAAAGAATCAGGGCCGATGGTAGGGTGAGCTTGGGATGCAGTCATAGGACTCTCTGTGATTAGCTGCCTATTGTAGAAAGCTCCAACCATGAACCCCAAACCCGAACTGTTGTCGATCCAGCATCTTCCCGCAGACATGCGCCCCCGCGAAAAACTCCTCAAACTAGGTGCCAAGGCCCTGACGGATACCGAACTTCTGGCTTTGTTTTTGTGCACCGGCATCAAGGGCAAAAATGTGTTTGCCATGGCCCAAGAGCTGCTCGACCGATTCAAGGGATTTGCAGGCTTGATCCATGCCAGCGCCTCAGAGCTCAAACGCTTCAAAGGCATGGGCGGTGACGCCAAACGCTCCCAATTGCTGGCCGTTCTCGAGATGGCGAGGCGGGCACTGACCGAAGAATTATCTGAAACCACGGTCATGAATTCACCCAATGCGGTGAAACAATACCTACAACTCGAACTCGCCCAACTCAAACACGAGGTATTTGCAGTGTTGTTTCTTGATGTGCACAACCACATGCTGTCTTACCAGCCCATGTTTCGGGGCTCCCTGTCCCAAACCATGGTCTACCCACGCGAGGTGGCCAAGGCCGCCTTGGCCTTGGGTGCTGACGGGGTGGTGTTGGCGCACAACCATCCGGGGGGCTCGGTCAAGCCTTCGCCCTCCGACATGAAACTCACACGGGCGCTGCAAGATGCCTTGGCCTTGATTGATGTCACGGTGCGTGACCACATCATCGTGGCACAAGGCAAGTATTTGTCGATGGCTGAAGAAGGACTGCTGTGAGATGAAGGCCAAATCGCTGCAAGACTTAGGAGCCATCCGCAAACAAGTGAACGATGCCGCACAAGCAGCAGCGATCGCAGAAGCCGCTCGTCTTGAAGCGCAACGCCAGGCCGAGGCCGAACGCCACCTGTTCACCCAATCGATCGGCCAAGTCAAACCCATCGTGGCCAAAGCGCGTGTGTTCAATGCGCCCCAACGTCCCGCTGCACGCCCCTTACAACAAGACCTCGATGATCAAGCGGCGCTGAGCGAAAGCATGAGCGACGAGTTCGATGTCAGCACCCTGCTCGATGTGGACGACCAACTCAGCTTCCGACGCCCAGGCATCGGCACAGATGTAACGCGCAAGCTGCGCAAGGGTGAATGGGCCCTGCAAGGCCAGCTTGATCTGCACGGTTTTCGCAGCGACGAAGCACGCGAAGCGCTGGGCCAATTTGTGCGCGATGCCAAACGCATGGGCTGGCGATGCGTGCGCGTGGTGCATGGCAAGGGCTTGGGCTCACCCGGCAAAGAGCCGGTGCTCAAAAGCAAAGTACAGCGCTGGTTGGTGCAAAAAAATGAGGTGCTGGCTTTTGTGCAAGCCAAGCCCTCAGATGGCGGCGCGGGGGCCTTGGTGGTCTTGCTCGGCCCGAGCAAAGCCTAAACCCAGGCTAAATACCCTTGTTGCGCATCCAATCGGCCGTTTGAAAAAAACTAGTTTTCAAACGTTCGCGCAACGCATCCGGCACCTGCGTCTCGCCCATGGCTTGGTCCATACAGGCCAACCATTGGTCACGCTCTTGAATACCAATCGCAAACGGCATGTGACGCATGCGCAAGCGCGGATGGCCGTGCTTTTCGATGTAGTAATCAGGTCCGCCTAACCAGCCACACAGAAACATGAACAAGCGTTCGCGGGCGTTGCTGAGCTCGGGGCCGTGCGCGGCACGCAGCGCGGTGTAGCTGGGTTCTAAATCCATCAAGTCGTAAAAGCGGTCGACCAAGGCGCGCACACGCGTTTCACCGCCTACCCATTCAAATGGTGTTTCAAAAGGTGGTTTTTCTTCGATGTCCATCCGCTTATTGTTATTCAAAGCTCTGGCGCAAGGTTTGCATGACGGGGCTTTGCAAGACACCGCGCAAGCCCCACCAGCCAGCCGCCAAGGCCAACAGAGCCCCCACCAGCGTACCCAGCAGCGGCACCCACGGACTGGCTGTCCACTCAAACTCAAACGCAAAGCGGGCCAAGCCCCAGCCCATCACCATGGCGACACTGCTCGCCAACAAGCCGGCCAATGCGCCCAAACCGGCCAGTTCAGCACGCTGCACTTTGGCGAGGAGTTGGTTAGAGGCACCCAAGGCACGCAGCACCGCATATTCGTGCGCACGCTCTTCGCGTGTGGCGGTGACGGCGGCAAACAAGACCACCAAGCCCGCGGCCAAGGTAAACAAGAACAAAAACTCCACCGCACTGACCACTTGGTTGAGCACGCCTTGTACTTGGGTCAACGTCGCCCCCATGTCCACGTTGGTCACATTCGGAAACTGCTGAACCAGTTGGTTTTCAAAGCTGGGCGTTGGCTTGTCTGCAGCAGAGACAGACACACGCTCAGGCGCGCGAAAGGCAGCGATGAACGTGGTGGGCACATCAAAGCCCGCCCCTGTGGTCAATCGGTTGACGGGGTACATGACAAAAAAATTGGCCCGCATCGAGGTCCAGTCCACACGCCGCACCGAGGTGATACGGGCTTCGTGCAAGACACCGGCCATGTCAAATTGCAAGCGATCGCCCAGCTTGATCTTCAAGGTTTTGGCAATGCCTTCTTCGATGCTCAGGGCTTCGGTAGCTTCGGCTTGCCATTGCCCCTGAACAATTTTGTTGTGCTCAGGCACGGCAGCGCTGAACGACACATTGAACTCACGATCGACCAAGCGCTGCGCGCGCTCTTCGGTATAACTGTCAGGTGTGACGGTGTTGCCATTGATCGCGATCAATCGGGCACGCACCATGGGGTACCAATCCAGCTTTGTCACCCCCGCATCGCGCAGATGTTGTAAAAACGGATCTGCTTGCGCAGGTTGAATATTGATCACAAAACGATTGGGTGCATTCACTGGCGTCGCCTGGCGCCAGCTGCTGATGAGGTCGGTGCGCAACAACACCAACAAGGCCAAGGCGAGCAAGCCTACCGAGAGCGCACTCACCTGCACCATGGCATACATGGGGCGAGCACTGACCTGTCGTGTCGCAAGCATCAGCCACGGTGGCGCACGGCCCTCCACCACGCTGCGCCGCAGCAGCCTCACGGCTAACCAAGCCATGCCTGCAAACAAGGCGACAGCAGCCGCAAAGCCACCCACCACCATCAAGCCCAACTTCAAGTCCCGGCTGGCTGCCACCAACAACACCGCAAATCCCGTCAGGCCCAGCGCCCACACACTGAGGGTGCTGGCCTTGAGCGCGCCCACATCGCGGCGCATCACGCGCAGCGCAGGCACACTGGCCAGTTGCAACACCGGCGGCAAGCCAAACGCCAGCAGCAAGGTCAGCCCCGTGCCCACGCCATAGACCACCGGCCACACACTGGGTGCCGGCAGATCCGTCTCCACCAGCCCTTTGAGCAAGGCCACGAAAACCAAATGCACGCCATAACCCAAAGCGAGTCCCATGACGCTGGCAAAGCTGCCCACCCACACAAACTCTGCCGTGTACGACAAAGCGATATGGCGCTGACTCAAGCCCAGCACACGCAGCATGGCGCAATCATCCAAGTGACGTGCCGCAAATGCGCGCGCAGCCAAGGCCACCGCTACCGCGCTGAGTAAGGCCGCCAACAACGCCACGAGGTTCAAAAACTTGCCCGCACGATCCAAGGTTTGGCGCATTTCGGGACGGCCTGCTTCTAGCGACTCCAGACGCACGCCACGCACCTCTGGTTTTTTGCTTTCCGCTTCAGCCCAGGCTAAAAAATTTTGTATCGCCGTGTCTGGCCCCACCACGGCATAACGCCAGGTCACCCGACTGGCGGGCTGCAGCAAGGCTGTGGCAGCCAAATCTGCACGGTTCATCAAGATGCGCGGCGCAAAGTTCATGAAGCCCGCACCACGGTCAGGCTCGTGCATGAGCACACGGGCGATGCGCAAGCGGCTGTTGCCTAGCAACACGCTGTCGCCTACACCGAGACCCAAGGCCTCTACGCCAGCCAACTCCACCCACACCTCGCCACGCGCGGGGATCTGCTTTGTCTTTTCCGACACCAAAGCACTTGCGCTGCTGGCGACTTTCAGGTCACCGCGCAAGGGGTAGCCTGCTTCTACCGCTTTCAACGCCACGAGTCGGCTGTTGCGGGCTGCACCCGCTTGGGTTTCTCCACGCGCCATGGTGGGAAAGCTCAAAGTGGTCACCCCTTGCAAGCCCTCTTGTTGCGCGCGTTGCATGATGTGTGCAGGTGTGGCCTGATCACTCACCACCACCGCATCTCCACCTAACAGTTGGCGCGCATCGCGTTGCAAGCCGCCGTTCAGTCGGTCCGCCAAAAAGCTGACCGAACTCAGCGCGGCCACCCCCAAAGCGACAGCCACCACCAGCAAGCGCAACTCCCCTGCGCGGGCATCGCGCCAAAGCGTGCGCCAGGCCTGCGCCCACCAGGTCACGCCCGTCGTCATGCGCTGGCTACCTTGTGGACACCGCCCACGGCCAATGTTGGATCCAGTTGCAAACGCTCGGGCGCTGTATAGCAAAGAAAGTGTTTGTGGGTGGCGCGGCCGATGGTGCACAGCTGCAAGCGGGTGGCAACGTCGTAGCCCATTTGCGTGATGCCGCTGCGCGAGACCGCCACAGCGACCCCCATTTGGGCAGACTTGATCACCATCTCGCTGGTCAAACGACCGGTGGTGTAAAAAATTGACTCGGCATCGGCCTGCACGCCGTTCATCCACATCCATCCGGCGATGGTGTCGATGGCGTTGTGGCGACCCACATCTTCCACAAAAATTTGCATGTGTTCACCGCGAAACAAGGCACAACCATGGACCGAACCCGCGGACTTGTAGGTGCTTTCTTGCAAGCGAATGGCATGGAGCAGCCCATACAAGCGCGCTTGACTGATGCGCGCATTGGGTAAGGTCATGCGCTCCACATCGCCCATCAAATCGCCAAACACGCTGCCCTGCCCGCAACCGGTGGTGACCACCCGCTTTTCAGTGCGCGCTGCAATATCGGCAATGCCGTGACGCGTTTTGACGGCGGCCACGCCTGCGCCGTCTTCACCCGCCTCCCAGTCAACGGTGATGGATTCAACCTCACGCACATCCGCGACCAACCGTTGGTTGCGCAAATACCCCAACACCAACAACTCAGGGTGGGCACCCAAGGTCATGAGGGTCACAATTTCGCGTTTGTCCACATACACCGTCAGCGCACGTTCAGCGGGGATGGACACCTGCTCGTGCCTGCCATGCTCATTGACCACCTCAATCGTGCGCGTCAGTGCAGCCCGAGCTTGGGTGAGATGGGGAAGTACAGGAGGGGTTAAAGCGATCGACATAAGCTCAGTAGGCTACAACAAAAAGGGCCGACACCTCACGGCGCGGCCCGATGAGCAAGAAAGCGGTGTGGCTTACTTTTTGGCGGGGGCAGCAGCGACAGCTGCAGAGGCAGAGGCGGCTGCGGCGGGCGCCGCTGCTGGTGCCTCAGGGGGTGTGTAAACAAACTTACCAGGGTCAGCACACGGTGGCGTTGTGTCAGGCTTGCCCGCTTTGGCTTTGTTGGTTTTTTGCACATGTGCCGCCACCTTGTCTTGTGACTTGCAGAGCAAGTAAGCATCGACTTTGGCGGTGTGGGCAGTCTTGGCTTTGGCTTCCTCGGCTTTGGCTTTGGCCTCGTCGTCCAGCGGGGGCAGTTTGGCGAAAGCCGTGGCGCTGGCAGCAACCAAGATAACTGTGAGTAGTGCTTTGTTCATCGTTGTTCTCCTGTGCGACGCCTCAAGCGTGCGCCGTGCTTGCCGAGTTGTCTTCGGAACGGTGGGCGGGAATCTTGCCCGCTTTGATGTCGTCGTGCCACAGTTCGTGGTGTTCTTTGGCCCATGTTTCGTCCACATAGCCCGTGCGCATGGCCTTGTAGGCGCCTTCCATGCCAACGGTGCCCATGTAGATGTGACCAATGAACATGGCCATCATCAACAAGGTGGCGACAGCGTGGATCATGTGAGCGATTTGCATGGTGCCGCGCTCGTAGATCAAGAAAGGAATGATTTTGTCGAGCACAAAGCCAGACGCCACCACCACCAAACCTAGGCCAAACACGCCACCCCAAAACACAATTTTTTCACCCGCATTGAAACGGTGTGACGGCACTTCAGCGCCCCCAAACAAGCCGCCGGCTTTGATGATCCATACCCAATCCTCTTTGCTGGGCCAGTTGTCTTTCAAGAACGTGAAAAACACCACCGTCAGCGACACTGCAAACACGGGGCCGGCAAAGTTGTGCGCGTTTTTGAGCACATAGGTGATCCAACCAAACAGCGTCTCGCCAATGATGGGTTGCATAAAAAACTTGCCAAACGCCATGGTCGCGCCCGAGATGGCCAGGATCACAAACGCGATGGCATTGGCCCAATGGGCCGAGCGTTCAAACGGTGTGAAGCGTTCAATCTCCACCCCAGTG
>CANGML010000053.1 GCA_947454585.1 Comamonadaceae bacterium | reverse complement strand
CCTTTTGCCCTATTACCCCTAATACTGATGGCCAGTTTGAGTGGCGCCATCATCGGAATCTTGTTAAAACTGATGCACCGCGTGAATGAAGAAGGACATATTCCATTCGGCCCCTTCTTAGCCATTTCGGGACTGTGGATTGCTGTTTTTGGCACCCCTGCCTTCGCATAAACTTCGGCGCATGCAAGCAAGCCATCGCCCACTTCGACTTGGTCTCACTGGCGGAATTGGCAGTGGAAAGAGCACCGTCGGACAGATGCTCGCTGGCTTGGGCGCCTGCGTCATCGATGCCGACGCTATCGCGAGACGACTCACTGAAGCACACGGGGCTGCCATGCCCGCCATTGCCAAACATTTTGGTGCTGAATTTGTCAACGACCAAGGCGCCCTAGACCGCGAACGCATGCGTGCGCAGGTGTTCGGCCAAGCCTCAGCCAAGGCCGCCCTCGAAGCCATCATTCACCCCTTGGTGGCCCAAGAGATCAATACCCAAGCTCAGTCAGCCATGACGCAAGGCTTCACAACGCTTGTGTTTGACATCCCACTGTTGGCTGAATCTGGTCGTCGTTGGCGCGAACAGATGGATCGCATTTTGGTGGTTGACTGCCAGGTGGAAACCCAAATTCAACGGGTGATGGTGCGTAGCCACCTTCCTCGTGAGACCGTAGAAAAAATCATCGCTTCTCAAGCCACACGCACCCAGCGCCTGCAGGTGGCCGACTGGGTGATTGACAACGCCCAACTGTCCATGGGAGAACTTCGACAACAGGTCTCAGTGCTGCCGATCAAAAGCCGATCAATTCACGGGGATTTGCCGCATGAGCAGGTATGATCGGCCTACTTATTCGAACGGCCATTTAAGACTCGTTTTCTAGCGTGATCCTCTACGAACACCCCTTCAACGAACGCGTACGCACCTACCTGCGTTTGGAGCACCTGTTCCAGCGTTTTGAAGAGCTGGCTTCACGCAACCACCCTGTTGACAATCACTTTGCACTCACGACCCTGTTTGAGCTGGTCGAGGCAGGTGGACGCACCGATCTCAAATCTGACGTTTTGAAAGATCTAGAACGTCACAAACAACAGTTCAATGCCCTGCGGGGAAACCCGTCGGTTTCTGAATCCGCCTTGCAACAGTTGCTCGACAACATTGACCGTTGCTTCGTCGGCCTAAACGGTGCCATGGGCAAGATCGGGCAAAACATCACCGACAACGATTGGCTCTCAGCCCTGCGCAACCGCGTTGCTATTCCTGGTGGCACGTGTTGCTTTGATTTGCCTGCTTACCATGCTTGGCAGCAGCAACATCCCGACCTTCGGCGTGCTGACATCACGCGTTGGTTTGAAGTTTTTTTGCCCATGCAAGCCTCGGTGAATTTGTTGTTGTCATTGATGCGCGATACCGGTACCACACAAAAAATGATGGCCATGGGTGGTCAGTTCCAACAATCACTGGCGCAGGGACGCTTTCAACTCATGCGCGTGGCGATAGACCCTGCGCTGGGCTTTGTACCAGAAATCAGCGGCAATCGCTTGATGATTTGGGTGCGCATGATGCGTCAAGACGGTGATGGTCGCTTGCTAGCCAGCACCGATGATGTGCCTTTTGAAATGGCTCTTTGCGTCTAAGCCATGAATGAGGCTGAGGTTCGCATCGTTGTGTGCCCCCAATGTGGCGGGCCTAGCCGCTACGAGGTAGCCAATCGCTACCGACCCTTCTGTGGCGAACGATGCAGAAATATTGATTTAGGCGCATGGGCCAATGAAGAGCACCGCCTACCCGACCAAACACCGCAAGACGATGCGGATTTCGAAAACACACCTTTGCAATAAACAGATTGCTCGCCTCAGGTGGCGTGGGTCTGACCTTGAAAGTTGCGCTCCTGTGCAAACCACTGCAAGACAGGCACCGTGCCTGGCAGCACAGGTGTCATCATCACTGGGAGTTGTTGCCACGCACTTGACTGGGACTCGAGCATTTGCAACTCGCCCGACCACTGCGTGACCTTGCAAAAGTTGAGCTGAACTAAGGCATGCGGATAGTCAATCCGCTCCGTCTTCCAGAGCGCACAGTTCTTGATGGTGATGCCGATTTCTTCTTGCAACTCGCGGCGCAGGGCTTGTTCGACTGTTTCACCGGCTTCTAATTTGCCACCTGGGAATTCCCAATAGCCTGCATAGGCCTTGCCTGCTGGTCGACTGGTCAGCAAAAAAGCACCATCCTCCCGAAGCAAAACGCCCACCGCCACTTGCACCAAGCAACGCTCCGCGGAGCGCGGCTGGTCTGGGTCTACCACACGCACGTCCACTTGGGTCATGGGTTAAGCCGCGTGCTTGCCCGCATAGTCGCGCGCAAACTGATAGGCCACACGACCACTGCGTGAGGCACGCTCCAGCGCCCATACCAGGGCTTCAGGTTTGGCGGCTTCAATCTCTGCAGGCTTCACACCAAATGAGGCTAACCACTGGGCCGCGATGGTCAAGTACTCGTCTTGGCTAAAGGGGTAAAAGCTGACCCACAAACCAAAACGCTCAGACAGAGAAATTTTCTCTTCCACACCTTCTCCGGGATGGACTTCACCATCCTCGGTATGGGTGTAGCTGAGGTTTTCTTTCATGTACTCGGGCAACAAATGACGTCGGTTGCTGGTGGCATAAATCAAGACATTGGGGGTTGCAGCGGCGATAGAACCGTCCAAAATAGATTTGAGCGCTTTGTAGCCGGGCTCGCCATCTTCGAAGCTCAGGTCATCGCAAAAAATCATGAATTTCTCGGGGCGCTCAGACACCAACTCGATGATGTCCGGTAAGTCCGTCAAATCGTCTTTGTCGACCTCAATCAAACGCAAACCTTGCGCGCCATATTCGTTCAAGCAGGCTTTGATGAGCGAGGATTTTCCTGTGCCGCGTGAGCCAGTCAACAACACGTTGTTGGCGGGCAATCCCTTCACAAACTGCTCGGTGTTGCGCTGAATCTTTTCTTTCTGGCCATCAATCTCTTGCAAGTCAGCCAAACCCAGTTGGGCGACGTGACGTACGGGCTCCAAACCGCCACGTCCATTGCTGCGTTTGCGGTAGCGAAAGGCTACGCTGGCGGTCCAGTCTGGCTCGACCATGGGCTGTGGTAGCACCTGCTCGATGCGAGCCATCAAAGCCTCGGCGCGTTGCACCAAGCGTTCTAGGGGGTGGAGGGTGTCTGTCATTAGCTGCGGTAGTCGGCGTTGATACTGACGTAATCGTGGCTCAAGTCACAGGTCCACACGGTATCGGCAGCGGTGCCTCGACCTAAGACCACGCGCACAGTGATTTCAGCTTGTTGCATCACACGCTGGCCGTCTTCTTCGCGGTAGTCGGGGTGACGGCCACCTTGGATGGCCACATGCACATTGTCCAAATACAAATCGATGCCGGTTTGGTCGAGGTCGGTGATACCGGCATAACCCACAGCCGCCAAGATACGACCCAAGTTGGGGTCACTGGCAAAGAAGGCTGTTTTCACCAAGGGCGAATGCGCAATGGCATAGGCCACTTGACGGCATTCAGCCGTGTGGCGGCCACCTTCAACACGGATGGTGATGAACTTGGTCGCCCCCTCACCGTCACGCACGATAGCTTGCGCCAGTTGACGAGCCACCTGCAACATGGCTTGCAGCAAGGCTTGACCCTCTGCGCTTTGCAAACTGTTGATGGGAGCGTGCGAAGCTTTGTTGGTCGCAATGACCACAAAGGAATCGTTGGTTGAGGTATCGCCATCCACCGTGATTCGGTTGAACGAGCCCTCAGCTAAAGCCAGCGACAACGCTTTCATCACAGCCGGTGTCACACAGGCATCGGTGGCCACATAGCCCAGCATGGTGGCCATGTTTGGGCGGATCATGCCTGCACCTTTGCTGATGCCTGTCACGCTCACCGTGACGCCATCTATCTGCACTTGTGTGCTGGCAGCCTTTGGCACCGTGTCGGTGGTCATGATGCCTTCTGCAGCTTCAACCCATTGCTGTGCGCTGGCGTGATTGCCAGCTGCCGCGATCGCTGCAGGCAGGCCAGCAATCACGCGGTCATGGGGCAACTGCTCCATGATGACACCGGTCGAAAAAGGAAGCACTTGATTGGGCTCGATATGCAAGAGTTTTGCCAAGGCCACGCAAGTCTCACGTGCACGGCGAAGTCCTTCGGCACCCGTTCCGGCGTTGGCGTTTCCGGTATTCACCACCATGGCACGAATGCCTGTACCTTTGTCTAAGTGCTCACGGCAGACCTGAACTGGTGCGGCACAAAAACGGTTTTGCGTGAACACGCCGCTCACTGACGAACCTTCGTCAATCAAGACAACGGTCAAGTCTTTGCGATCCGCTTTGCGAATGCCTGCTTGTGCGACACCGATGCGAACGCCGTCAACGACATGCAACATGTGTGCTTGCGGGGGAAGAAGGTGAACTGGCATAAAAATTAGGACAACTTGCCGTGACAGAACTTGAATTTTTTACCACTGCCGCAGGGACAAGGTTCGTTTCGACCAACGGCTGGTATGGGTGCAGCAAAGGTCGATTCATCAGCGGTAGTCACCGCTTGACCCGTCTCATCGGAAGCGGTGTAGGTGACATTGTGCAGACTCTCTGCGCGGTCCTCTAATTCTGAGGCAGCCTGCTCAATTTGCTCATTCGATTCGATTTTCACGGTCATCAAGACGCGCGTCACTTCATTTTTGACCAAATCAAGCAGCTGACCAAACAACTCGAACGCTTCGCGCTTGTACTCTTGCTTGGGTTGTTTTTGCGCGTAGCCACGCAAGTGGATGCCTTGGCGCAAATAATCGAGCGCAGCCAAATGCTCACGCCAATGGCTGTCAATGTTTTGCAGCAAGACCACGCGCATGAAGGGCGTGAATTGCTCAATGCCCACGCGGTCGAGTTTGGCTTGGAACGCGGTATGAGCGGCCTCAATAACTTGAGCCAAGATTTCCTCATCGGTGATGGCCGACGCTTGTTGCACAGTCTCTTGCAATGGCAACTCAATCAACCACTCTTGCAACAAGGCACGTTGCAGTCCTGCGATATCCCATTGCTCCTCGACGGACTCTACGGGCACATATTGGCGCACCAAATCGGTAAAACTACCTTCGCGTAAGTTAGCGATTTGCGCCGTCAAATCGGTGGCATCCAAGATGTCGTTGCGCTGTTGATAAATCACACGGCGCTGGTCGTTAGACACATCGTCGTATTCCAGCAATTGCTTACGGATATCGAAGTTACGTGCTTCAACCTTGCGCTGCGCGCTTTCGATACTGCGCGTGACGATACCCGCTTCAATGGCTTCGCCCTCGGGCATCTTCAAGCGGTCCATGATGGCTTTGACACGATCACCCGCAAAAATGCGCATCAGCGAATCATCCAAGCTCAAATAAAAGCGTGAAGAACCTGGATCGCCTTGACGGCCTGAGCGACCGCGCAATTGGTTGTCGATGCGACGTGACTCATGACGTTCGGTAGCGATGATGCGCAAACCGCCGAGTGACTTCACGTCCTCGTGGTCTTTGGTCCACTGCACACGCAGCGCGTCGATTTGCTTTTGTTTCTCAGCGGTGTCGAGCGCCTCGTTGGCCTCCACTTCAGCAATCGCTTTTTCAACGTTGCCGCCCAATACGATGTCGGTACCACGCCCAGCCATGTTGGTAGCGATGGTGATCATCTTGGCGCGACCTGCTTGCGCAATGATGGTGGCTTCACTGGCGTGTTGCTTGGCGTTAAGCACTTGGTGCGGCAACTTGGCTTTTTCCAGCATGTCCGCAATCAGTTCGGAATTTTCAATGGATGTCGTACCCACCAAGACAGGCTGGCCGCGTTCGTAGCATTCGCGGATGTCATCAATGGCAGCTTTGTATTTTTCAGCCGTTGTTTTGTAAACGCGGTCCAACTGATCATCGCGTTTGCTGACGCGGTTAGGGGGGACCACCACCGTTTCTAAGCCGTAAATTTCTTGAAATTCGTACGCCTCTGTATCCGCTGTGCCCGTCATGCCCCCGAGCTTGTCGTAGAGGCGGAAATAGTTTTGGAAAGTGATGGAAGCCAGGGTTTGGTTTTCGGCTTGAATGTCCACCCCCTCTTTGGCTTCTACTGCTTGATGCAAACCATCGCTCCAACGACGGCCAGACATCAGGCGCCCTGTGAACTCATCAACGATGGTGATTTCACCGTTTTGCACCACATAGTGTTGATCACGGTGATACAAGTGGTTAGCCCGCAAGGCTGCGTACAGGTGGTGCATCAAGCTGATGTTGGCGGGGTCATACAACGAGGCACCCTCGGGTAACAAACCATTGGCTGTCAGGATGCGTTCTGCATTTTCATGACCTTGTTCGGTCATGAAGACTTGGTGAGATTTTTCGTCCACGGTGAAATCACCGGGTGTGATGATGCCCTCGCCCGTGCGTGGGTCTTCCTCACCGATTTGGCGCGAGAGCAAAGGCACGATACGGTTGATGGCCACATACTGAGCAGTGTGGTCTTCGGCTTGACCGCTGATGATGAGCGGTGTGCGCGCCTCGTCGATCAAGATGGAGTCCACCTCGTCCACGATGGCATAGTTCAGTTTGCGTTGCACACGGTCAGCGGCTTCGTACACCATGTTGTCACGCAAGTAGTCGAAGCCATATTCGTTGTTGGTACCGTAGGTGATGTCGGCACGGTAAGCAGCTTGCTTTTCTTCGCGTGTCATCTGGGGCAAGTTAATGCCCACCGTCAAACCGAGCCAGTTGTACAGACGAGCCATCCATTGCGCATCGCGGCTGGCCAGATAGTCGTTGACTGTCACCACATGAACACCTTGACCTGTCAAGGCGTTCAAGTACACGGGCAAGGTGGCCGTCAATGTTTTACCTTCACCAGTGCGCATTTCAGAAATCTTGCCTTGGTGCAAGGCGATACCACCGAGCAGCTGCACATCGAAGTGACGCATTTTCATGACGCGCTTAGAAGCTTCACGCACCACGGAATAAGCCTCTGGCAGCAGCGCGTCCAGCGCTTCGCCCTGTGCAACACGCCCCTTGAACTCATCGGTTTTGGCACGCAAGGCTTCGTCGCTGAGCTTCTCTAAGGAAGGTTCAAGCGCATTGATTTGCGTGACTGTTTTGCGATATTGCTTCAACAGTCGCTCGTTGCGGCTGCCGAATATGTGTGTCAAAAAATTAAGGGCCATGGGCGCACTGCAACGGCTTTGCTTTTATAAAAAACAAGCCCCGCAAAATCCTTTGTAAAAGGCTGAATAGAAAGCCTGAATTTTAACCGTCACTCGCCGCATAATTCATCCATGGCCACCCCTTCCAAGCCCCACTCGGACACCCTTGCCGCCTACCGTGCTTTGGGCTACAACGCGGCGCCCAAATCCAAAGTCTCGATTCGGGGAAAGTCGCAAACCCTTGAACAAGTAGTTGACTCTGCACCAACCTTGGCTCACCTGTCTGCTATGGCGCGGGATACGCAAAAGCGACTCAAGTCGATCTCACCTTTGCTGCCCGCTTCTTTGCGGCCACACATCCAATCTGGGGGCGTAGAAGACGATGTTTGGTGTCTTTTGGCAGCGAATAGCGCAATTGCCGCCAAACTCAAACAGACGCTACCAGCGCTATGCGCGCATCTACGCAGCAAGGGATGGAACGTCAACACCATCCGCGTCAAAGTAAAGTCGACCGCACTATAGAAAAACCCGCGACACCTAAGGTGCAACGGGTTTTAAATGGTGCCGCTTGTCGGATTCGAACTGACGACCTACCGCTTACAAGGCGGGTGCTCTACCAACTGAGCTAAAGCGGCGTAGGCGAAATTCTAACCTAACTTCTCGTCACTATTTGATGCGCGTGAGGGTTGGGCGCCCTGTGGAGGGCGGCGGATTGGTCGGCGGCTCATCGTCTGGATTTTTATTGGTCGTCGATGTTTCCACGGCGCTCAGCGTAGGACGCGACTCATTTAGCTGCGCGCTAGGGCTTGCCTGATTTGTTGTCGCTTGCACCATGGGAAAAGACATGCCTTGTCCATTTTCACGGGCATAAATCGCCATCACACGACTCACCGGCACAATCAGTTCACGAGGGACACCACCAAACCGTGCCTTGAACTCTATGTAGTCATTGCCCAAAGTCATGCCAGAGGTGGCGTCGTAGCTGACATTCAAAACGATCTCACCGTTTTTGACGAATTCCATCGGCACTTGCACCGTTTCATCCACCACGACCACCACATAAGGTGTGTACCCATTGTCGGTACACCACTCATGCAAAGCACGCAACAAATAAGGACGGGTTGCCGTAGCGTCTGGCGCGTTCAACATAGAGCTTACTTACGCATGACCTTTTCAGATGGCGTCAACGCCTCGATATAGGCAGGGCGCGAGAAGATGCGCTCTGCGTACTTCAACAAGGGCGCCGCGTTCTTTGAGAGGTCAATACCGTAATGGTCCAAGCGCCACAGCAGGGGCGCAATCGCCACGTCCAGCATGGAGAAGTTTTCCCCCAACATGAACTTATTTTTCAAGAACACAGGAGCTAACTGCGTCAAGCGATCGCGGATATGTGCGCGCGCTTTTTCAAGTGCCTTGTCATTGGTTTTGCTGGCGCGGGACTCCAAGGTCGACACATGCGTGAACAGTTCTTTTTCAAAGTTCAGCAAAAACAAGCGAACGCGAGCGCGCTCGACGGGGTCACCGGGCATCAACTGAGGGTGCGGAAAACGCTCGTCGATGTATTCATTGATGATGTTCGACTCATACAAGATGAGGTCACGCTCGACCAAGATGGGAACTTGTCCATAAGGGTTCATCACGTTGATGTCTTCTGGCTTGTTGTACAAATCAACATCGCGAATCTCGAAATCCATGCCTTTTTCGAACAAGACAAAACGGCAGCGATGTGAGTAGGGACACGTAGTTCCCGAGTAAAGCACCATCATGATG
>CANGML010000052.1 GCA_947454585.1 Comamonadaceae bacterium | reverse complement strand
GCGCCTTCACCCTGCAAGGTGTAGAACATTTCTTTCACGCTGTATGTCATGCCGCTATTTTCGCAGCAACTGAGCCTGGGTGATTTAAAAAATCAGCGCACCATGCACGGGCGCTTGTGGTCAAACTGCCAACCGGGGATGAGGTATTGCATGGCGATGGCATCGTCGCGCGAACCTAAACCGTGTTGAAGATAAAGTTGGTGCGCTTTTTCAACCGCCACCATGTCCAGCTCAATGCCGAGGCCTGGCTTTTTAGGCACCTCGACATGGCCGTTGACGATTTGCAGGGGCTCTTGGGTCAGGCCTTGGCCGTCTTGCCAAATCCAATGCGTGTCAATGGCGGTCACTTTGCCGGGCGCCGCAGCGGCCACATGGGTGAACATGGCGAGCGACACATCGAAGTGGTTGTTCGAATGCGAGCCCCAGGTGAGGCCCCAGTCGCGGCAGGTTTGCGCCACGCGCACCGAACCCGCCATGGTCCAGAAGTGGGGGTCGGCCAAGGGGATGTCCACGCTTTGCAGCGACAGCGAGTGGACCATCTGTCGCCAATCGGTGGCGACCATGTTGGTGGCGGTGGGTAGGCCGGTTTCGCGGCGGAATTCGGCCATGACTTCGCGACCGCTGAAGCCTTCTTCAGCGCCGCAGGGGTCTTCGGCGTAGGCCACCACGCCGCGCATGTCGCGCATCAACCGCACCGCATCTTTGAGCCACCAACCGCCGTTGGGGTCGAGCGTGACGCGTGCTTGGGGAAAGCGCTGGTGCAGGGCCGTGACGGCTTCTATCTCTGCCTCGCCCGCGAGCACGCCACCTTTGAGTTTGAAATCATTGAAACCATATTTCTCATGTGCGGCTTCAGCCAAGCGAACGACCGATTCAGGCGTCATGGCTTTTTCGTTGCGCAGACGGAACCACGCGTTGTCGGCTTCAAGCTCGGAGCGGTAGGGCAGGTCGGTGTGCGTGCGGTCGCCAATGAAGAACAAATAGCCCAGCATCTCCACTGCGCTGCGTTGTTGGCCTTCGCCTAACAAAGCCGCGACGGGCAAGTCGAGGTGTTGACCTAATAAATCGAGCAAGGCCGATTCGACGGCAGTGATGGCGTGGATGGTGGTGCGCAAGTCGAAGGTTTGCAGGCCGCGTCCACCTGAGTCGCGATCCGCGAAACGCGTGCGCATGGTGTTGAGTACCGCTTGCACGTTGCCAATGCTTTGGCCTACGACCAGCTCGGTGGCTTCCTCGAGGGTGGCCCTGATTTTTTCGCCACCGGGTACTTCGCCTATGCCTGTGCGCCCTGCGTTGTCGGTCAGGATGAGCAGGTTGCGCGTGAAGAACGCGCCATGCGCGCCTGAGAGGTTCATCAGCATGCTGTCGTGGCCCGCCACGGGGATGACGCGTAACTGTGTGATGACCGGGGTTGAGTGAGGCATGTCGCGTGACAACTTAGTCTGCTTTGATATTTCGGGTTTCAATGAGTTTCTTCCAGCGCGCAAATTCGGCGGCTTGGTAGGCGGTGAACTGCTCGGGTGTGTTGGCCACTATTTCAAAGCCCAACTCCAGCAGCTTGGGTTTGACTTGGGGGTCATTCAACGCCGCTGCGATGGCCGCGTGGAGCTTGGTTTTGATGTCTGCAGGCAGACCCCGTGGGGCCGCGACGGCTTGCCAGGAATACACATTGGCGTCTTTGATGCCTAGCTCTTGCAGCGAGGGGACGTTGGGCAGCAGCGGTGAACGCTTGGCGCTGGTGATGGACAGCGCACGCAGTTTGCCCGCCAAGATTTGCGGCATGGCGGTATTGATGTTCATGAACGAACTGTCGACTTGGCCGCCTAGCAAATCCGTCATCACCGGGCCGCCCCCTTTGTAGGGGACATGGATGCCTGTGGTGCCTGTTTGCAACCAATACAACTCTGCCGTCAAGTGGTCGCTGCTGCCATTACCCGACGAGGCAAAGGTCATCTTGTCGGGGTTGGCTTTTTGAAAAGCCATCACCTCTGCCATGGATTTGTGGGGTGAATTGGCGGGGACCACCAACACGTTGGGCGCCTGCACGGCGATCGTGAGGTAGTCAAAGTCTTTCAAGGCGTCATAGGGTACCTTGGCGAGCAGGTGAGGGGCGATCACGTAGGGCCCAAGTGACGAGACCAGCAAGGTGTGGCCATCGGCCGGCGCGCGAGCCACCAGGCCCGCACCAATGGTGCCTGTGGCGCCCGCTTTGTTGTCCGTGATGAATGAGCCACCGAATTTTTCTTGCAGCTTGGGCGCTAGCGTACGGGCGATCAAATCGGTCGAGCCACCGGGTGGGAAGGGGACGACCAGCGTGACAGGTTTGTCGGGCCAGGCATGTGCCGCACCTGCCAGCAGCAGACCGATGCACAGGGGCAGCAGTGCGCGACGGGTGTTCAGCATGAAGTGGCTCCACGGGTATTGGTGTAAAGGGCATAGACGGAATGGCTACTCGCCATGAACAGGCGGTTGTGTTTGGCGCCTCCAAAACACACATTGGCACAGCGTTCGGGCAGATGGATATGGCCAATGGCGGTGCCGTCAGGGGCGAAGACGCGAACCCCATCGAGCGCTGCGGGGTCGGCGTGGCGTGAACCGTCACTGCCCCAGCCGCACCACAGATTGCCGTCCACGTCGACGGCTATGCCGTCAAGTGCTCCAGGTCCTTGGGCGTCAATGACCCAGCGTTGGTTCGTCAATGCACCTTGTGCATCAACGTCATAGGCCCACACCTTGCGGTGTGGCTTGGCTCGGCTTTCTACCAAATACAGCACGGATTCGTCTGGCGAAAAAGCCAAACCGTTGGGGCCTTGCACCTCTGTCAAGACTTGTTGCAATTGGCCTGTGGTCGGGTCGATGCGGTACAGCGCATGGGGCAACTCGGCGGGAGCGGGGTCACCCTCCCAATCGCCCGAGATGCCAAAGGGGGGATCTGTGAACCAAATGGCGCCGTTGCGTTGGCACACGATGTCGTTGGGGGAGTTCAAGCGTTGGCCGCCAAAGCGATCGGCCAACACGGTGACGCTGCCATCGTATTCAGTGCGCGTGACGCGTCGTGTTTGATGCTCGCAGGTGAGCAAACGACCTTGTGTATCGCGGCTGAGGCCATTGGCATGGTGCGAGGGGCTGCGAAATTCGCTCAGCGCGCCCGAGGTATCGTCCCAACGCAGGATGCGGTTGTTGGGGATGTCCGAGACCAGCAAGTAACGGCCATCGCCAAACCAAACAGGCCCCTCAGCCCAGCGCAAGCCCGTGGCGAGTTGCTCGACGCTGGCGCTGAACAAGCGGAGCTTTAAAAAGCGATCGTCCAAGACCTCGACCAAAGGATCGGGGTAGCGGGCATGGGTTTCAAAAGCTATGGCAGGTCCAGCGCGCATGGTGTTACTTCAAAATTAAATCAGGCAGCCACATCGAGAACGCGGGCACATAGGTGACCAACATCAAGGCGGCAATCAAGCCGCCGTAGAACGGCCAAATGGTTTTCATCACGGTCCCCACGGACACCTCGCCAATGGTGCAACCCACAAATTGTGTGGTGCCTACCGGCGGGGTGTTCAGGCCCAAGGCGCAGTTGATGAGCATGACGATGCCGAACTGCTCGGTGCTCATGCCCATTTGCTGGCAGATGGGCAAGAAGATGGGCGTGCAAATCAAAATTGTGGCGGCCATGTCTAAGAAAGTACCGAGCACAAACAAGATGATGTTCACGCACAAGAAAATAACCCAGGGCGTCGAGCTCACGCTAGAGAGCATTTTTCCTGTGAGTTCAGCCACGCCATACAGACCAATCAAGTAGCCAAACATCGAACTGATGCCAATCAACAGCAGCACGGCACCCGTGCTTTTAACCGCTTTGGCAGCCGCTTTGAGCAGCTGTTCGCGGGTCAGTTTTTTGTAGACGATGGTCGCTAAGAACAGCGCCCAAACCACCGCCACTGACGCAGATTCGGTGGCGGTGAACGCCCCTGACAAGATGCCCGCGATGATGATGACCACCACAAATAAGCCGGGCAGCGATTGCGCAAACGAATACCCCACCACAGACCAGCCGGGGAAGGTGCCCGCAGGGTAGCCGCGCTTGACAGCCACGGCGTAGGCGGCGATCAAGTTACACATCGTCAGCACAATGGCAGGCACGATGCCCGCCAAAATCAAAGCCGCAATGCTCACCTTACCGCTAGCAGCCAAGGTAAAGATGATCAGGTTGTGGCTGGTCGGCATCAAGGCCCCCACCAGCGAGGCGTGGGTGGTCACGTTGACGGCGTAGTCAGCGTCATAGCCTTCTTTCTTCATTTGCGGAATCAGCACTGCGCCCATGGCTGACACGTCGGCCACGGGTGAGCCCGACACGCCACCAAACAAAGTACAGGCCAGCACATTGCTCATGCCCAAGCCGCCACGCACGTGGCCCGCGAGTGACTTGGCGAAATCCACAATTTTGTCGGCGATGCCGCCGTACATCATGATTTCACCGGCAAAGATAAAGAAGGGAATGGCCAGAAAAGAAAACGGGTTCATGCCCGAAATCATTTGTTGAAAGCCCACCGCCAAAGGCAAGCCTTCAAACAGCAAGGTGGCCAACGAGGACAAGCCAATCGAGAACGCCACGGGCACGCCCAGCAGCAGCAACAAGGTGAAGCTCACGCAAAGAATCGTCAGTGCCATATCAGTACCCCCCCTAGACGCACGGTGTGCGTCGGCCCCCAGGGGCGCATCATGGCCCTGCGCGCGATCAGTGCCATGACGGCTCCACCTCTTCACCGCGAAGCAAAGCGATGATGTGTTCAATTGAAAAGAGGGCAATCAAGACGCCTGCAAAAGCGGGCGGGGCGTACTTGAATGCCTCGGATAACCCCAAGGTTGGGATTTTGTAATCCCACACGCTTTGCGCCAACACCGCGCAGTTATAGGCCATCACCACACCAAAGCCCAACACGAGGACGTGGATGAGCAGCTCCATTTTCAAGCGCACGGACTCAGGCACCAGCACCAGCAAAGACTCCAAGCCAATGTGGCCCGCGTCCCGCACGCCGACGGCCATGCCCAGCATGGTCACATAGAGCACCAGCAACACGGCGCCACTTTCCGCCCATGTGGGCGTGTCGTTGAGCACGTAGCGACCGATGACTTGGTAGAGCACAGCGGCAATCAGCAGCATCAGGCCGCCGACGCCCGCCTTCAAACAAAGCCGCGCAAGGGCGGCGCAAAAGCGTGTGTACATGGTGTGTTTGTTATCGCACCGCGTTGATGCGTTTGACCATGTCTTGCAGCTTGGGGTCTTTCAAGAATTTGTCGTACACGGGCTTCATCGCTGCTTGGAAGGCGGCTTTGTCCACGTCCACAATTTCTGCGCCACCAGCTTTGACGATGGCGAGCGATTTGGTTTCACGCTCATCCCACAACTTACGCATGTAAGTCACCGACTCTTTGGCCGCTGCGCGAATTTGTTTTTGTTCATCCGCTGAGAGGGTGTCCCAAACTTTCTTAGAGAACAGCAAAATTTCGGGCGCCATCGAGTGCTCGGTCTTGTTGTAGTACTTGGCGACTTCAAAGTGGCGTGAGCTCTCGTAAGAGGGGTAGTTGTTTTCAGCGGCGTCAACCAAGCCCGTCTTGAGCGCGGTGTACACCTCGCCATAAGGCATGGGGGTGGCGTTGGCGCCCATCGCTTCGAGCAAGGACACCCACAAATCGCTTTGCTGCACGCGCACCTTCAAGCCTTTGGCGTCGGCCAAGGTTTTGATGGGCTTCTTGACGGTGTAGATCGAGCGGGCGCCCGAGTCGTAGAAGGCCAAGCCTACAAAGCCTTGGGCTTCGCAGTCCTTCAAGATTTCTTCACCGATGGGACCGTCCAACACTTTGCGCATGTGTTCGGTAGAGCGGAACAAGAAGGGCATGGTGGGCACCATGGTGGCGGCACAAATGTTGTTCATCGGGGCCACGTTCACACGGGTCATGGCGATGGCGCCGAGTTTGGTTTGCTCAATCGTGTCTTTCTCGTTGCCCAGGGCCGATTTGGAGAACACCTTGATGCTGTGCTTGCCGCCGGTGGCTTTGCTGAGCTCTTCACCCATGTGGCGCACGGCTTGGACCGTGGGGTAGTCGTCGGGGTGGATGTCGGACGAGCGGAACTCGGTGGCGCTGGCCGTCAACGCGAACAGCGAGGCAGCCGCTGAGGCGACCAAGGTCTTGAGCAGATGGGAACGTGGGTTCATGAGTTACTCCAGGGGTGGTTAGAAATTTAAAAAGGACCAGCTTTGACAAAACCACCGCCTTGGTAAATCACCGCGGGGTCCTTCAAATCGAGGGTAGGTTGCTTGGCTTCAGCCGCAGCGCGGAAGGGCTCTGAGCTGTCTTGCGGCCGGTAGCCAATGTGTTTGGCGGGTGTGTTGTCCCACCAGACATGGGGGTTGTCGGACATGCCATAAATCACGCTGTAGCCCACCACAGGTGAGCTCAGGCTGGCAACCACCAAGCGCTCTAAATCGTCATAGCTCATCCACGTGGCGAGCATGCGGCGGTCTTTGGGCGCTGGGAAGGACGAGCCAATGCGCAGGCAAACAGTTTCGATGCCATAGCGGTCAAAGTAAAAGCGTGCGAGGTTTTCGCCAAAGGCCTTGCTGATGCCGTAATAGCCATCGGGGCGCACGGGCATGGTGGCATCGATCACCTCGTCTTGGCGGTAAAAGCCAGTGACGTGGTTGGAGCTGGCAAACACAATGCGGCGCGTGCCGTGGAGGCGCGCACCTTCATACAAGTTGTAAGCGCCGATGATGTTGGCTTGCACGATGTCGTCAAAGGGTTGCTCGGTGGAGATGCCGCCCAGGTGAATCACGGCGTCCACGCCTTCCAGCAGTTTGAAAACTGCAGGACGGTCTTGCAGGGGGGCGGGCATGACTTCTTCGCCAGGGCCAGCGTCGCCTAAGTTGCCCAAATCGCTGACGCGCAGCACATCGCAGCGCTTCGTCAGGCGAGGGCGAAGGGCACGACCCAAGCCTCCCGCGGCACCTGTCAACAGCAGGCGTGGGTACATGTGTGTGGAGGTGGCGGTCATAGAGGTGATCGGTCGTTCGTGGCAGTTATTCGCGGCTTGATGGCTGAATTTGGTAGCGCTACCAAATTCACTAAAAGAATCTTAGCTAGGCCCATACGGGTCGTCAATCCTTTTGCGTCAGGGTTTTCGCTAGGGCTGTGCTGTCGCGCTCGATGATCGAAAACCCCACATCGACGATGCGTGAATCCACGTTGCGACCCTCGGCACGGTCCATCAAAAAGTGTGCCGCTAAGGTGCCAATTTGACCGCCATTGATGCGCACCGTGGTGAGCGCGGGCACCATATCGGCGACAAAGGGGACATCGCCAAAGCCCATCACGGCGATGTCGTCTGGCACGCTCAGGCTTCGTGCACGGGCTTCGGTCATCACGCCTAAAGCCAGCAGGTCGGAGCTGCAGAATATGGCTTGTGTCTGAGGGGCTTGTGCCAAGATGCGGGCCATGGCTTCACGGCCACTTTTGAGGGAGCGCGAGGCACCTACATTGACCACGAAGGCAGGCGCTAGCTTGTGCTGTGCCAAGGTTTCTTGAAAGGCCAGGGTGCGGCGGTCGGCGCGCTCATCTTCGGCGCGCACGATGGCCATTTTTTTGTACCCTTTGGTCATTAAAAATTGGGCGACTTCACGGCCAATGTCCGAATGAGAGAAGCCGATCAGCATGTCAATGGGGGTGGGCGTCAAGTCCCACGTCTCAACGATGGGGATACCGGAGGCCAGCAAGCGTGTGCGGGCCTTGCCAGGCGGCAAAATGCCCGTGATAAAAATGCCGTCTGGGCGACGCCCAATAATGGCCTCGAGCAACACCTCTTCGCGCTCGCTCGAATAGCCCGATTGGCCCAGCATCAGCTGATAGCCTGCATCAAACAAAGTGCCATTCAACGACTCGATGGTTTCCATGAAAACCGAGACCACGGTGCTGGGCACCACCGCCGCAATCAAGCGGCTGCGTGACGAGGCCAGACCGCCGGCCATGCGGTTGGGCACGTAGCCTGTGCGTTGCACCGCCTCCTGCACTTTGCGCAACACATCGGGCGACACTTGTTTGGGTGTGTTGATGGCGCGTGAGGCCGTGATGGGTGCCACCCCCGCGAGCATGGCAACATCGCGCAGTGTGATGGCACCGCTGCTGCGGCGGGAACGTTTGGGTGGGTCTTTGTCGGTCATCGTGAGGGCTTGCGTGTCCGGCTATGGTACCGCTATCATTGGGTTTGTAAAGGCTGTCACAAGCCAAATGATAGGAAACAGAGATGACCCCACACACCATCCGCATGCAAGCGCGTGACAACGTGGCCATCGTCGCGAACCCAGGCGGTCTTCCTGCGGGCACGGTGTTGCCTGATGGATTAACGCTGCGCGATGCGGTGCCGCAAGGGCACAAAGTCGCGCTGGTTGATTTGCCCGCCAACAGTGCGGTCTTGCGCTATGGCATCCCGATTGGCTTCGCCCTGAAAGACATCCCTGCGGGCAGTTGGGTGCATGAGCGTTTGTTGCAAATGCCCACGGCACGCGGGCTCGACAACTTGCCCATGGCCACCGTCAAGCCCGAGCCATTGCCACCCCTTGAGGGCTACACCTTCGAGGGCTACCGCAACGCGGACGGTTCCGTCGGCACGCGCAATATCTTGGCCATCACTACCACCGTGCAATGTGTGTCGGGCGTGGTGTCGCATGCAGTGCAGCGCATCAAAGCCGAGCTGTTGCCTCAATTTCCGAACGTGGATGATGTGGTGGGGCTGGAGCACACCTACGGTTGTGGGGTGGCGATCGATGCCGAGGGTGCCGAGATACCGATTCGAACCTTGCGCAACATCAGCTTGAACCCCAACTTTGGTGGCGAAGTGATGGTGGTCAGCCTGGGTTGCGAAAAGTTGCAGCCCGACCGGTTGATGCCGCCCGGCGCTATTC
>CANGML010000051.1 GCA_947454585.1 Comamonadaceae bacterium | reverse complement strand
TCGAGTTGCAACAAGAACTTGTCGACCACGCGCATGATGACGTTTTCATCCAAGGCCTTGAAGCCCACGATGGCATCCAAACGGTTGCGGAACTCAGGAGTGAACAAGCGTTTGATGTCGCCCATCTCGTCACCTGCCGCACGCGGGTTGGTGAAGCCAATGGTGGCTTTGTTCATGGTCTCGGCGCCCGCATTGGTCGTCATGATCAGAATGACGTTGCGGAAGTCAGCCTTGCGGCCGTTGTTGTCAGTCAGCGTGCCGTGGTCCATCACCTGCAGCAGCACGTTGAAGATGTCAGGGTGGGCTTTTTCAATTTCGTCCAAGAGCAGCACGCAATGCGGCTTTTTGGTCACGGCCTCAGTCAGCAAACCGCCTTGGTCAAAACCCACGTAGCCGGGGGGCGCACCAATCAGGCGGCTCACGGCGTGGCGCTCCATGTACTCGGACATGTCAAAGCGCACCAGGTCGATGCCCATGATGTAGGCCAACTGCTTGGCCGCTTCGGTTTTGCCAACGCCCGTGGGGCCGCTAAAGAGGAATGCGCCAATGGGTTTGTCGGCTTTGCCCAAACCTGAGCGGGCCATCTTCACGGAAGAAGCCAGCACCTCCAGCGCTTTGTCTTGGCCGAACACCACACTCTTCAAATCGCGCTCGATGGTTTGCAGCTTGCTACGGTCATCGTTGGACACGTTGGCGGGGGGAATACGTGCAATCTTGGCCACGATGTCTTCGATCTCGGCCTTGCCAATGGTTTTCTTGCGCTTAGACGCCACCAAGATGCGCTGTGCAGCCCCGGCTTCGTCGATCACGTCAATCGCCTTGTCTGGCAAATGGCGGTCATTGATGTACTTGGCGCTCAGCTCGGCTGCGGCTTGCAAGGCTGCCACGGCGTACTTGACGTTGTGGTGTTCTTCGAAGCGCGACTTGAGGCCCTTGAGAATGTCCACGGTCTCTTGCACCGTAGGTTCGACCACATCGACCTTTTGAAAACGACGGCTCAGCGCCGCATCTTTCTCGAAGATGCCACGGTACTCGGTGAAGGTAGTTGCGCCAATGCACTTGAGTTGACCGCTCGACAGGGCAGGCTTGAGCAAGTTAGACGCATCCAAGGTGCCGCCCGAAGCCGCGCCTGCGCCAATCAAGGTATGGATCTCATCGATGAACAAAATCGCATTGGGCTTGCCCTGCAGGGACTTGATAACCCCCTTCAAGCGTTGCTCAAAGTCGCCACGGTATTTGGTGCCGGCCAGCAAGGCCCCCATGTCCAACGAATACACCACGGCCTCAGCCAAGATTTCGGGCACGTCTTTTTGCGTGATGCGCCATGCCAGGCCTTCTGCAATCGCGGTCTTACCCACACCAGCCTCGCCCACCAACAGGGGGTTGTTTTTGCGGCGGCGGCACAAGATTTGGATGGTGCGCTCGACCTCGTATTCACGACCGATCAAGGGATCGATCTTGCCGTCCATCGCGGCTTGGTTCAGGTTTTGGGTGAACTGCTCGAGGGGTGAGGCTTTTTCGTTCTTTTCCGATGCACTGTTGCCCTCTTCTTGCTCGGAGGGTGCAGACTCACCGCCTTTGACTGCTTCAGGGGGGTCACTCTTTTTGATGCCGTGCGCGATGAAGTTCACCACATCCAAACGGGTCACGCCTTGTTGGTGGAGGTAATACACCGCGTGCGAGTCTTTCTCGCCAAAAATCGCTACCAACACATTGGCGCCAGTGACTTCTTTTTTGCCATTGCCGGTGGACTGCACGTGCATGATGGCGCGCTGAATCACGCGCTGAAACCCCAGCGTGGGCTGTGTGTCCACTTCTTCAGTGCCTGATACCTGGGGCGTGTTGTCGGCGATGAAGTTGGAGAGCGACTTGCGCAAATCGTCGATATTGGCTGAACAGGCGCGGAGCACTTCAGCGGCGCTAGGGTTGTCGAGCAAAGCCAACAGCAAATGCTCAACCGTGATGAATTCGTGTCGTTGTTGACGGGCCTCGACAAAGGCCATGTGCAAGCTGACTTCAAGTTCTTGGGCAATCATGTTTTTTCCTTCGGTGCTTGCATCTGAGATTCAAATGTATATGGAAACAAAAGCCATTTATTCAAGTGGTGACATGTATCCGTGCAAACGATAGTTTTTCTGTCGCGCATGGCTCACAACGGGGGCTATTCGATCGGTTCTGCGACGCATTGCAGGGGGTGGCCGGCCTTACGAGCCGCATCCAGCACTTGGTCGACCTTGGTGGCGGCCACGTCTTTGCTGTAAACACCGCAAACCCCTTTTCCATCTAAGTGGATTTGCAGCATGATTTGCGTCGCTTGCTCGCGGTCTTTGCTGAAAAACTCTTGCAATACCACCACGACGAACTCCATCGGCGTGAAGTCGTCATTGAGCATCAGCACCTGAAACATTTGTGGCGGCTTGGTGCGCTGCGTCAATCGCTCTAAAACGACCGATCCGCCGTCGTCTCGGTCGGGCAATTGGATTTTCGGGGGGCTTTTTTTAGAGGGCATGTCACCATTCTATCGATCACAGATGAAGCCAGGAGACGTTCGAACTCAATGCAACACCTTGCCGGATGAGCCGGGCGTCAGGTCAGGTGACGGCTTTGGCTCTGGTTCTGATGACGCACCGACAGGTCCATCCAGCCCCCACTGCGCGCGTTGGGCGATCGTTTGCAGTAACAAGCGCAGCTGGGCAATCATGTCTTCATTCAGGTTCATCGTCAGCAGTTGCCCCTTGGGCATCACCAACTCCAGCGCCGTTGCCTTGTCCATCAGCTTGATACGCGCTTGTTGAATCAAGCGGGGTTCAGTTCCTAACGGAAAGTTGCTTGCTGGCACAAAGGTGGTGAACTGCGCTTGCGCCTCCTTGGTCTGCTGCTTGAACTCGGCAATCGCTTTGGCTTGCTCGGGCGGATGCTGTCGGGCTAAGACCGCCACACTGGCTTGGGCACCAAGCGTCAAGATGCTGCGCACCACCGCACGGGTGAACCACAACCGGTACTCCTGCGATTCGCTGGTGTTGAAGCGAAACAGGACCCGATCCTCTTCGGCAACATAGGTGGCGTTGAACTGGGTGATGCTCATGGGGATGGCTCGATTTGCAACTTACATCTGCTCAATCATCACATCGCCAAAGGCGGAGCAACTCACCTGCTCGGCGCCGTCCATGAGACGCGCAAAGTCATAGGTGACGCGCTTGGTCTCAATCGCAGCTTCCATCGCACGCAGGATGACATCAGCCGCCTCGCTCCATCCGATATGGCGCAGCATCATCTCGGCGCACAAGATCATGCTGCCGGGGTTGACATAGTTCTTGCCTGCGTATTTGGGGGCGGTGCCGTGCGTGGCTTCAAAGCAGGCGACGGTATCTGACATGTTGGCACCCGGTGCAATCCCAATGCCACCGACTTGCGCAGCCACCGCGTCTGAAATGTAATCGCCATTGAGGTTGAGGGTGGCCACCACCGAATACTCGGCAGGACGCATCAAAATTTGCTGCAAAAACGCATCGGCAATCACATCTTTGATGATGATGGACCTGCCGGTTTTGGGGTTTTTCACACGGCACCAAGGACCGCCATCGATCAAGGTGGCACCAAACTCTTTGTGCGCCAGCGCCAAGGCCCAGTCACGAAAGCCCCCTTCGGTGAACTTCATGATGTTGCCCTTGTGCACAATGGTGACGCTGGGCTTGTCATGGTCAATGGCGTACTGAATAGCCTTGCGAATAAAGCGCTCGGTACCTTCGATCGACACCGGCTTAACGCCAATGGCCGAGGTGTCGGGAAAACGGATGGTGGTGGCGCCCATCTCGGTTTTCAAGAAGGCGATGAGTTTTTTGGCTTCGGCACTCTCAGCGGCGTATTCGATGCCTGCGTAGATGTCTTCCGAGTTCTCGCGGAAGATGACCATATTGGTTTTTTCAGGCTCTTTCAGAGGCGATGGCACACCCTTGAAGTACTGGACAGGACGCAAGCACACAAATAAGTCGAGTGCTTGGCGCAAGGCTACGTTGAGCGAACGAATGCCGCCTCCGACAGGCGTATTCAACGGCCCTTTGATAGACACCAAGTACTCACGCATGACGTCTGCTGTTTCTTGGGGCAACCACACGTCGGGGCCATAGACTTGGGTGGCTTTTTCACCCGCAAACAGTTCCATCCAGTGAATTTGACGCAGGTTGCCATAGGCTTTAGCCACGGCGGCGTCCACGACCTTGCGCATCACAGGTGTCACGTCTTGTCCTACACCATCGCCCATGATGAAGGGAATGATGGGCTGATCGGGCACCTGCAAGGACTTGTCTGGGTTGAGCGTTATTTTTTGACCCAAGCTAGGCACTTGAATGTGCTGGTAAGGCATGTAAGGTGTTTCCTGAAATGGTGAGTTTTTGAATTCTATGCGTGCGCTACAGTCGCATTCATGAATCGCTTTTGCCTCTCCCTCTTTTTGGCCGCCCTAGCCTTGACTGCGGCCGCGCAAGACACGCCACAAACCAACCTGCCGCGCATCAAGTTGCAAGCCGGCATGTATCAAATCGATACCCAGGTTGCTCAAACCTCTGAGCAGCGCAGCATTGGCTTGATGTACCGCGCAGACATGCCGCAGCACGAGGGCATGTTGTTTGTGTTTGAACAGCCCGCCACCCAGTGCTTTTGGATGAAAAACACCCTACTTCCTCTGACCGCCGCATTTGTCGCGGACGACGGCATCATCGTCAACTTGGCCGACATGAAGCCACAAACCACCGACTCGCACTGTTCCACCAAGCCTGTGCGATTTGTCCTAGAGATGCACCAAGGCTGGTTTGCCAAGAAAGGGCTCAAAGCCGGCAGCCGCTTGAGCGGCGTGGTGTTTAAGCCATAAAAAAAACCGCCCAATGGGCGGTTTTTTCAAGCGGCGCTCAATCCGCTTTGACCGAGGCAATTACGCGAAGTTAGCCTCTGCAAAAGACCAGTTCACCAAATGGTCAAGGAAGGTTTCCACGAACTTGGGACGCATGTTGCGGTAGTCGATGTAGTAGGCGTGTTCCCACACGTCCACGGTCATCAAGGCCTTGTCGCCCGTGGTCAAGGGTGTGCCAGCGGCGCCCATGTTGACGATATCGACTGAACCATCGGCCTTTTTGACCAACCATGTCCAGCCAGAGCCAAAGTTGCCCACGGCACTCTTGACGAAGGCTTCCTTGAAGGCGGCATAGCTGCCGAATTTCGCGTTGATGGCTGCAGCCAAAGCACCCGTGGGTTCGCCGCCGCCTTGTGGCTTCATGCAGTTCCAGAAAAAGGTGTGGTTCCAGATTTGGGCGGAGTTGTTATAAACACCGCCACTGGACTTTTTCACGATTTCTTCCAACGCCATGCCTTCGAACTCGGTCCCTTTTTGCAGGTTGTTCAAGTTCACAACGTAGGCGTTGTGGTGTTTGCCATGGTGAAACTCCAAGGTTTCTTTGGAGTAATGCGGGGCCAATGCATCAATGGCGTAAGGCAGTGCGGGGAGCGTGTGTTCCATGAAGTCCTCTTGTGTAAAAACGTGGATTGTAAAAACTAAATTTGGGTTGATGGTGCCACACGTAAATCAACCACGCCATCAGCAAGGGTTGCTTGCAGGGCTTGGCCATCTGTGGTTTGTGCCACCGAGGTAATGGCTTGACCATCGACATCGCTGAGCCACGCGAAACCGCGTTGCAGCACAAGCTTGGGGTCAAGCAGCTCTAGGCGCAAAGCGGCTCGATGTAGGCGTTCGCGCGCCGTGGCTGGGGTTTGCAGTACACCCCGAGCTAAACCACTGGCAAGCATAGCCAAATCGTTGTGACAACGTTGGGCGCGGGTTTGCATGGCTTGGCCAAGACGCTGGTGGAGACGAAGCAACTGCATTTTTTCAGTGCTCAGTCCCTCGGAGGGACGTCCTAAGCGCGCTTGGGCACGGTCCAAGCGTTGCGCTTGCGTGTCCAAGTGACGGTGTGCCACCGTTTGCATCGCCCCGCCCCAAAGGTCTAAGTTCGAGAGTAATTCCGCCTGCGGCAAAGCGCACATCTCAGCCGCCGCCGTGGGTGTGGGGGCACGCAAGTCGGCACAAAAGTCAGCAATGGTGAAGTCGGTTTCATGGCCTACACCGCTGACGATGGGCACGGGACTCGCCACGATGGCGCGGGCGAGGCGCTCATCGTTGAAGGCCCACAGGTCTTCCATCGATCCACCCCCTCGCACCAGCAAAATCACATCGATGGCTGGGCGTTGACTCAGTTGCTGTAGGGCGCTCACCAAATGAAGCGCCGCATCAGGCCCTTGCACCAATGAAGGCGCAAGAACCACAGGAATGTGTGGGACACGGCGTTGCAAAGCCGTGGCGACATCGTGCAAAGCCGCTGCCCCCAAGGAGGTCACCACACCGATGCCGCGCGGCATGGTTTTGAGAGGACGTTTGCGCTCGGCGTCGAACAAACCTTCGGCTTCAAGCTTGGCCTTGAGTTGCAAAAATTGCTCAAACCATGCCCCTTGCCCCGCGCGACGCATGTGTTCCACCACCAATTGCAGTTCTCCACGTGGCTCGTACACCCCCAAACGGCCACGAATCTCGACCAGCTCGCCATCCGCAGGTCGAAAGTCCAGCATCTGCGCTGCACGTTTGAACATGGCACAGCGCAATTGACCGCTTGCATCCTTCAAGGTGAAGTAACAATGCCCGCTAGAAGCGCGTGTGAACCCAGAAATCTCGCCACGAACAGCGACAGGATTGAATCGCGCTTCCAATGCATCAGCTACTGCGCGGCATAGCGCGCCAACCGCCCATATTCGTGGCGACAGTGCTAGGGGTTCAGGTGGGGGAATGGCGAAGTCATCCACAAATTTAATTACCTCATTGTCATTTAAAGCACAGGGACAAAATCACGGCGCAACGGAGTAAGTCTATGATTTAAATAGATTTTTTCTTGCTCATTTTTCCATCAATTTGTCAAAACCGTGGATTCATGCGGTTTGTCGAACCCACTGCATTGGCTTATCCCCAAAGTTATCCACAGTTCATGTGGATGCCCCTGTAGGCGATAATTGGTCCAACAAATTCTCGGGGGTTTTGCTTTGTTCTCCATCATACAAGCGGCTGGTTGGCCGATTTGGCCACTTTTAGCTTGCTCTATCGTGGCACTCGCCCTGATCATTGAGCGTCTGATGAGCCTGCGCACGCATTTGATCGCGCCTGCTGGCTTACTGGAACAAGCCCTCCAAGCGTCGCAAAGCAATTTACCCTCGCAAGATGTCATCAACCAGTTACACGACCATTCAACCTTGGGCCGAATTCTCGCCAGTGGCTGGCATGCCTTGCAGCATCAGCCCTTGATCAGCGCTGAAGATCTGCGTTCAAGCATGGAGTCTGTGGGTCGACAAGCTGCCCATGAGTTAGAAAAACATTTGGTGGCCTTGGCCACCATCGCGTCGGCCGCGCCTTTGCTGGGGCTGCTGGGGACGGTGATCGGCATGATTGACATTTTTGGTTCGCAAACGCCTGGCACCAGCAACCCCATCCAACTCGCGCAGGGCATTTCAATGGCCTTGTACAACACGGCCTTTGGCTTGATCGTGGCGATTCCTGCGTTGATGTTTTGGCGCTACCTGCGCGCTCGGGTGGATGCCTATGTGTTGGGGTTTGAATTGGACGCCGAACGCTTTGCCCGCCATTTGCTCGTCATGCGAGCCCAATTGAAATAACAGGCGCAACGCATGGCCATGAAGTTTCATCGCGAGAAAAGCGCCGAGCCCGAGATCAACCTGATTCCCTTCATCGACATTTTGCTGGTGGTGGTGATCTTTTTGATGCTCTCGACCACTTACAGCAAGTTCACCGAAATGCAGTTGAACTTGCCTGTGGCAGACGCTACCGTTCAACAAGAACGCCCTCATGAAGTCATCGTCGCGATCAGCAGCGACGGGCGTTTCATGGTCAATAAAACCCCGATCAACAGCCGTGATGTCCAAGGCCTGAGCCAAGCTTTGGCGCAAAGTACGCAGGCCATCGAGAACCCCATGATCATCATCAGTGCTGACGCGCAAGCGAGCCACCAATCAGTCATGATGGTGATGGAGGCAGCGCGGCGCAACGGGCTGAATCAACTGACCTTTGCCGCGCAATCCTCCAACGGCAAGGCTGATTGAACACCATGGCCCGGGTACGCCAGGCATTGATGCGGGCTTGGCGAGGCCAAAATGATTGGCAAGCGCAGCTACTCTCTCTCGCCCTATTGCCTTTCAGCTGGCTTTTCGGCGCTCTGGTCACTCTGCGTCGTTGGCTCTATCTGGTCGGCTTCTTCGAACAACAAAAACTCCCTATTCCTGTGATCGTGGTAGGCAATGTGATGGTAGGCGGCGTGGGTAAAACGCCCATCACCATGGCCTTGGTTCATCACCTCGTCACGCAAGGCTGGGCCGTGGGGGTCCTGTCGCGAGGCTACGGACGCAAGGCAAGTGCAGCCGCGCAGCGCATCCAATCCGTCCAGCAAAACAGCACAGCGGCTGACGTGGGTGACGAACCCCTGCTGATGGCTCGCAACTGCCAAGTGCCTGTGTTTGTTGGCCCAGACCGCGTGGCAGCAGGACGCGCACTACTTGCCGCCCATCCCCATGTGCAGGTGCTGGTGTGTGACGATGGTTTGCAACATTGGGCGCTAGCCCGCGACCTCGAGCTGTGTGTGTTCGATGAACGGGGCCTTGGCAATGGTCGTCTGTTGCCGGCGGGGCCTTTGCGTGAATCCTGGCCTCGGCCAAGTTCGCGTACCAAGTCTTTCAAGCCCGCCAGTGCTTGCTGGGTCATCCAAACGGGGGGCAAGCCTGATGCACACTCGTTGGCTGTGCAGCGACGTTTGGCCGACTTTGCACAACAGGCTAATGGCGCGCAACGATCCCTTCAAAGCTGGGGTAATTCCCCGGTGCAAGCCTTGGCTGGCATAGCCAAACCCGAGGTGTTCTTTGCCATGCTGAGAGACAAAGGTTTGACGCTGA
>CANGML010000050.1 GCA_947454585.1 Comamonadaceae bacterium | reverse complement strand
TGGTGGGGGGCGACTTGTTGGACATCCAGTTGAACTTAGGCGCCAACACACATGCCTTGCTGACCACCCCTGGCGCCACACGTTTTTACCGCAGCGAGCAGGGTCTCGCAACGCAGCAAGTCAAAGCGCAAGTGGGCGAAGGCGCGCGCTTGGAGTGGCTGCCGCTCGAGACCATCGCCTACAACGGTTGCCATGGCCTGAACCACGCGGTATTTGACTTGGCCCCCAGCGCAGAGATGATGGCGTGGGACATCACCGCCCTGGGTTTACCGCAGGCCAACTTGCCGTTCGAGCAGGGTCAATTGCAACAGCACCTCGAAGTGTCGGGCGTATGGCTGGAGCGTGGGTTGTTGGATGCGCAAGATGCTCGGTTGATGGATGGTCCCTTGGGGCTGGCGAAACAACGCTGCATGGCCACCCTGGTATTTGCTTGCGGGGCTGATCAGTTGCGTGAGCGGCGTGACCACGCCTTAGCACTGGCGCGTGAACTGACCGAGGCGGCGCCCAAGGAAGTATGGGTGGGCGTGACATCGCCGCATCCGCGCATCGTGGTCTTGCGCACCTTGTCGCCCTTGGTCGAGCCGGCGCAGAATTTGTTACGGGGGGTGTGGGCGGCTTGGCGGCGTGGGTTGTGGGCGATGTCGGATAGGCCGCCGCGTATTTGGTCGATGTAGTTTTTTGCCTACGGCGAGAAACCTTCACGAGCGAAGAAACTCAAATAGCAACAAGTTGACGAACGTTATGTCGTTGCATATCCGATCCCAATCCGCGCGCAATCACTTCACCTCGTTCCATCACCAAGTAGTCATCCGCCAGCTCTTCGGCAAAGTCGTAATACTGTTCGCACAACACGATGGCCATGTCGCCCCGACTGGCGAGCATGCGAATCACGCGACCTATGTCTTTGATGATGCTGGGTTGAATCCCCTCGGTGGGTTCGTCCAACACCAACAACTTCGGCCCAGAAGCCAAAGCCCGCGCGATGGCAAGTTGCTGCTGCTGGCCGCCAGACAAATCACCGCCCCGGCGGTGCAGCATTTGTTGCAGCACGGGGAACAGCTCAAACAACTCGGTAGGAATATCGGTGCCTGCAGGCTGTGTCGCCAGGCCCATGCGCAAGTTGTCTTCCACCGTCAAGCGCGCAAAAATTTCGCGTCCCTGTGGCACATAGCCAATGCCTGCACGCGCACGCTCGTAGGGCGCAGCGCGTTCAAGCGATTGGCCGTTGAAGCTGATGCTCCCATCACGAATGGGCACCGCGCCCATGAGCGATTTGAGCAACGTGGTTTTGCCCACACCGTTGCGCCCGAGCAGCACGGTGATGCGGCCCAAGTGCGCCTCGAAGCTCACATCGCGCAAGATGTGTGAGCCACCGTAGTACTGGTTGACGTGGGAGACTTGAAGTAAGGGCATATCCAATGGCATATCGTCGGTTTGCATAGTTAAGGTCAGCGTTAGCGGCCTAGGTACACCTCAATCACGCGCTCGTCGGCCTGCACTTGGGCCAGCGTGCCCTGTGCCAACACCGAGCCATCGCACAGCACGGTGACGATGTCTGAGATGGTGTTGATGAAGCTCATGTCATGCTCCACCACCATCAGCGAGTGTTTGCCTTTGAGGCTCAGAAACAACTCAGCCGTGCGTTCGGTTTCAAAATCGGTCATGCCGGCCACGGGTTCATCGAGCAGCAAGAGCTTGGGGTCTTGCATCAGCAGCATGCCAATCTCTAGCCATTGCTTTTGGCCGTGGCTCAGGTTGCCGGCTTGGTCTTTCACGCTGCCTTCCAAGTGGATGGTGTACAACACCTCGCGCACGCGGTCACGTTGCGCGCCATTGAGTTGGAAGAACAGCGAGGCGGCCACACCTTTGTGGGTCTTCAAAGCCAGTTCTAAGTTTTCAAACACGCTCAAGTGCTCGAACACCGTGGGTTTTTGAAACTTGCGGCCGATGCCAAGTTGCGCAATCTCGGGCTCGTTGTGGCGCAGCAAATCAATGGTGCTGCCAAAGAACACCTGACCTGAATCAGGTTTGGTTTTGCCGGTGATGATGTCCATCATCGTGGTCTTGCCTGCGCCGTTCGGGCCGATGATGCAACGCAACTCGCCCGGTGCAATGTCGAGTGACAAACCATTGATGGCTTTGAAACCATCGAAACTCACATGCACATCTTCCAGGTACAAAATGCGGCCATGCGTCAGGTCTAAGCTGCCCGCTTCGTGCACGCGACTGAAGCCTGCGCTGCGATCGCCTGAGGTGACCTCGCTCACCGCGCGTGCTTGGTGGGTCGCCAAGCGTTCGGTGCCGGCATCGAACAGATCGGGGGTCATGCGCGATCCTCCACGTCATCGGTTTTTTTCTTGAATGCGCCCATGATGCCGTGTGGCATATACAGCGTCACGCCGATGAACAAGGCGCCTAAGAAGTACAACCAAAACTCAGGCGCGGTGACTGTCAACCAGCTCTTCATGCCGTTCACCACAAACGCACCCAGGATGGGGCCGATGAGTGAGGCGCGGCCACCGACCGCCGCCCACACGGCCATCTCAATCGAGTTGGCCGGGCTCATCTCGCTGGGGTTGATGATGCCCACTTGCGGCACGTACAAAGCGCCCGCAATGCCGCACATCACTGCGGAGATGACCCAAATGGTGAGCTTGTAGGGCAGCGGTGAGTAGCCCGAGAACATGACGCGGCTCTCCGCATCGCGGATGGCTTGCAGCACACGACCAAACTTGCTTTGCACCAGCCAGCGCGCCAACAAAAAGCTCATCAACAAGGCCCAGCCCGTCAGCACAAACAAAGTCATGCGCATCGCCGGTGTGGCGATGGGCAAGTCCAAAATGCGTTTGAAATCGGTAAACCCGTTGTTGCCGCCAAAGCCCGTCTCGTTACGAAAGAACAGCAACATCGCGGCAAAGGTGAGGGCTTGGGTGATGATGGAGAAGTACACGCCCTTGATGCGCGAGCGAAACGCGAAGTAACCAAACACCCAGGCCAGCACACCCGGCACCAACACGATCAGCAACAACGTGGCGAGCAAGCTGTCGCTGAAGGTCCAATGCCAAGGCAAGGTTTTCCAGTCGAGGAAGACCATGAAGTCGGGCAGCTTGCTTTTGTAGTTGCCATCGGTGCCAATTTGGCGCATCAGGTACATGCCCATCACATAGCCGCCCAGCGCAAAAAACAGCCCATGACCCAGCGACAAGATGCCGGTGTAGCCCCAAATCAAATCCATGGCGAGTGCGCAAATGGCGTAGCACATGATCTTGCCCACCAGCGCCACCGCGTAGTCGCTCATATGAAACAAGCTGTCTTTAGGCACCCACAGGTTGAGCACCGGCACGACCGCACACACGGTGATGAACGCAGCCAAGAAAAAAATCCAGCCTTTGGTACCTAAGAGCGCTGGGGGCTCAGGCAGTGCGAGTGAAGAAGCTTTGTGTGTCATGTCATGCCTCCGCACTGCGGCCCTTCATCGCAAAAATGCCTTGCGGACGTTTTTGGATGAACACGATGATGAAGACCAACACCGCGATCTTGGCCAGCACCGCGCCTGCGATGCCCTCTAGCAATTTGTTCATCAGCCCCAAGCCCAACGCGGCGTACACCGTACCCGCTAGCTGACCCACGCCACCGAGCACCACCACCATGAAGGCGTCCACGATGTAGCTTTGACCGAGGTCGGGGCCCACGTTGCCAATTTGGCTGAGCGCACAACCGGCCAAGCCTGCGATGCCGCAGCCGAGTGAAAACGCATAGGTGTCGATGCGCGCCGTGTTTACACCCAAGGCCGAGGCCATGGCGCGGTTTTGCGTCACGCCGCGCACAAACAAACCCAAGCGCGTTTGGCTGATCAAGAGCGTCATGGCCACCAGCACAAACAGCGCAAAGCCAAGGATGATCAAACGGTTATAGGGCAGCGAGAGGTTGGCCAGCAGTTGCACCCCACCGCTCATCCATGAGGGGTTTTCTACGCCCACGTTTTGCGCACCAAAAATGCTGCGCACGCCTTGCATCAACACCAAGCTGATGCCCCAGGTCGCCAACAATGTTTCGAGCGGGCGGCCATACAGGTGGCGCAACACCAACCGCTCCAGCACCGCGCCGACCAAGGCCGCCGTCAGAAACGAAACAGGGATGGCCACCAACAAATAGGCGTCAAACATGCCAGGTAAGTACTGGCGAAACAGACCTTGCACCACGTAGGTGGCGTAGGCACCAATCATCATCAGCTCGCCATGCGCCATATTGATCACGCCCATCAGCCCATAGGTGATGGCGAGGCCTAAGGCCACCAGCAACAAGATAGATGCCAAGCTCACGCCGGTGAACAAGGCGCCGAGTTTTTCGCCCCAGCTCAGCGCGGCTTGGATGGTGAGCAAGGAGGTTTGCAGCTGCGCGCGCACCTGCTTGTCTTCTTCTTGGCTCAGGCGTTGGTTCAGCAAGCGCTGGGTCTCGGGGGTTTGGCTGTCGGCCAAAGTTTTGGCTGAGGCAAAGCGTTCCTCGGTTTTGTCGCTGTTGAGCAAAATGGCCGCACGCGCAAGCAGCAGTTGCTTCTTCACGCCCTCGTTGCTTTCGTGGGCTAAGGCTTTGTCGACCATCCCAAGCTTGGTCGGGTCGGGTTCTTTCAGCGCAGTTTTGGCAGCTTGCAAACGCAGCGCGGCATCGGGGCTGAGCAGTTGCAGGGCGGACAGCGCGGCATCAATCTCACCGCGCATGCGGTTGTTGTTGATCACATCGTCTGCACCGTCGGGCAAAGGCATGGTTTCGCCATTGACAGGATGGGTGGCTTTGCCGTCACGCACCATGAACACTTGAGTGCCGCTGACCTTCACCGCGTCGTCCGCCATGGCTTGCAAGAAAGCTGCTGTCTGGGCGTCGGGGGCTGCCAGCGCTTGTTGCAAGGCCGTGATGCGTGCCTCGGTGTCGCCCAGTGTGAGGGCGCGGGTTTGTTCGGCGGTCAGCGCCCATGCGCTGGACTGAGCCAGGACAACAAGGGCCAACCCGTAACTGAAAAAAGAAAAACGGCGCATCCAAATTCCCATAAAAAAAGGGGGAGGGCTCGGCCCTCCCCCAAGTTCATCCCTCGGAGAAAGGTTTACTTTTTCACAGGCTCGTCAGGCTTGGCGGCATTGCCTTCGATGAAGGGGCTCCAAGGCTTGGCTTTGACAGGGCCCGGTGTTTTCCACACCACGTTGAACTGGCCATCGGCCTTGATCTCGCCAATGAACACCGACTTGTGCAAGTGGTGGTTTTTCTCATCCATCTTGGAGGTGATGCCGCTCGGTGCCTTGAAGGTTTGACCTGCCATGGCGGCGATGACTTTGTCGGTGTCAGTGGACTTGGCCTTCTCCACCGCTTGCTTCCACATGTTGATGCCGATGTACGTGGCTTCCATCGGGTCGTTGGTCAAGGGCTTGTCTTTGTGACCGGCAATGTTCTTCGCCTTGGCATAAGCTGACCACTTCTTGATAAATTCATCGTTGGCGGGGTTCTTGATGGACATGAAGTAGTTCCATGCGGCCAAGTGACCGACCAAAGGCTTGGTGTCTACGCCACGCAATTCTTCTTCACCCACCGAGAAGGCCACCACGGGCACGTCTTTGGCTTTCAGGCCTGCATTGCCGAGTTCTTTGTAGAAGGGCACGTTGGAGTCACCGTTGATGGTGGATACCACGGCGGTTTTGCCACCGGCAGAAAACTTCTTGATGTCCGCCACGATGGTTTGGTAATCGCTGTGACCAAAGGGTGTGTACTTCTCGTCGATGTCTTTGTCTGCCACGCCTTTGCTCTTGAGGTAGGCGCGCAAAATTTTGTTGGTGGTGCGTGGGTAGACATAGTCTGTGCCCAACAACACCCAGCGCTTGGCTGCGCCGCCGTCTTTGCTCATCAAGTAATCCACCGCGGGGATGGCTTGTTGGTTGGGCGCTGCACCGGTGTAGAACACGTTTTTGCTGAGTTCTTCACCTTCGTATTGCACGGGATAGAACAGCAGGCCGTTCATCTCTTCGACCACGGGCAACACTGATTTGCGCGACACCGAGGTCCAGCAGCCAAAGATCACCGACACCTTGTCTTGACCGAGCAACTGCTTGGTTTTCTCAGCAAACAACGGCCAGTTGGAAGCGGGGTCGACCACCACGGGCTCGAGTTTTTTGCCCAACACGCCGCCCTTGGCGTTGATCTCGTCGATGGCCATCAACACGGTGTCTTTCAGCACAGTTTCAGAAATCGCCATGGTGCCCGACAAGCTGTGCAACACGCCGACCTTGATGGTGTCTGCTGCTTGCGCCTGTGGCGCGATCACAAATGAGCCAACGGACAAAGCCGCAGCAGCGGCCAACGCCTTCAGATTTCCTCGACGATTCATCATGGGGGTGCACTCCAAAAATTAGGGGGTTGATCAGCGATCGGGTAGCGAGCCGCTTGTGAGGACCACCGCAAGCCTTGTGCCAGCTGCTGCTTTCCCTAGGACGCGTGATGCCTGTCTATATATGCGCTGGGGTCGACCCGTGTGTCGCACCATTTGCGCTCAAAAATAAAAGTGCGCACCAACATGACGCGCCGCGGATGGCGTTTCTCGGTGCACCAACACGGTGTGTTTGCACCAAAGTAAACATCTGCGTTGATGTGGGGTGCTCTGCCAAAGGGGCACACATGTTGCATACTTCAAACCACTATGGAACTCACCCCCCGCGAAAAAGACAAGCTACTGATCTTCACCGCCGCCTTGCTGGCTGAGCGCCGACAGGCGCGTGGTTTGAAGCTCAACTACCCCGAGGCCGTGGCCCTCATCAGCGCCGCCGTGATGGAAGGCGCACGCGACGGCAAAACCGTGGCGCAGTTGATGAGCGAGGGCCGCCATGTGCTGACCCGCGCTGACGTGATGGACGGTGTGGCCGAGATGATTCCGGACATCCAAGTTGAGGCCACCTTCCCCGACGGCACCAAACTCGTGACCGTGCACCAACCCATTCTTTGAGAGAGGCACCGCTATGCCACGTTTGATTTCTCGTCTCGCCCTTGTCCTTGTGCCCGTGTTGGCGCAGGCCCATGAAGGCCACGGCATGGAAGGCGCCTCGCACTTCCACGCCACCGATGCGTGGGGGTTCTTCGCTGCCTTGGCGATCGTTGCCGCCATGTGGTGGATGGGTCGGGGTAAATGAGCATGACCCCCGGTGAACTCTTGATCGACGAGGGCGAACACACCCTCAACCCTGGCCGACGCACCCACACGCTCGTCGTGCAAAACGCCAGCGACCGGCCCATCCAAGTGGGCTCGCATTACCACTTCGCCGAGACCAACGCTGGCCTGACATTTGACCGTGCCGCCGCACACGGCATGCGTTTGAACATTGCCTCCGGCACTGCGGTGCGCTTCGAGCCGGGCCAACAACGCACGGTCGAGTTGGTGGACTTCAGTGGCGACCGCCAGGTGTATGGTTTTCGCGGCTTGGTGAATGGCGCAATTAGTGCGCCAAGCAAAGGAAACATCTGATGGCAACCCTCGGCAAACGCGCCTACGCAGAAATGTTTGGCCCCACCGTGGGCGACCGCCTGCGCTTGGCAGACACCAACTTGGTGGTGGAAGTTGAACAAGACTTCACGCTCAAAGCCGGCGGCTATGGCGAAGAGGTGAAGTTCGGCGGCGGCAAAACCATCCGCGATGGCATGGCGCAATCGCAGCGCACGCGAGATGGTGCAGGCACCGGCCCGCAAGCGGGGGGTGCGGTCGACACGGTGATGACCAACGCGCTCATCATCGACCACTGGGGCATCGTCAAAGCCGACATTGGTTTGAAAGGTGGCCGCATCGTGGCCATCGGCAAAGCGGGCAACCCCGACACCCAACCCGGCGTGGACATCGTCATCGGCCCGGGCACAGAAGTCATCAGCTGTGAAGGTCACATCGTGACCGCGGGTGGCGTGGACACGCACATCCACTTCATCGCACCGCAGCAAATTGAAGAAGCGTTGACGAGCGGTGTGACCACCATGCTCGGCGGCGGCACCGGCCCAGCTACCGGCACCTTTGCCACCACCTGCACACCTGGCGCTTGGAACCTCGAGCGCATGTTGCAAGCGGCCGATGCGTTTCCCATGAACCTCGGCTTCTTGGGCAAAGGCAATGCGTCGTTGCCTGACGCGTTGCACGAGCAAATCAACGCCGGGGCAATTGGCTTGAAGCTGCACGAAGACTGGGGCACCACACCCGCCGCGATTGACAACTGCTTGAACGTGGCCGAAGCCACCGACACGCAAGTGGCCATCCACACCGACACGCTCAACGAGTCGGGCTTTGTGGAAGACACGGTGGCCGCCTTCAAAGGCCGCACCATCCACACCTTCCACACCGAAGGCGCAGGCGGCGGTCACGCGCCCGATATTTTGAAAGTGGTGGGCGAGGCCAATGTCTTGCCCAGCTCGACCAACCCCACGCGCCCGTACACGGTGAACACCCTCGACGAGCATGTGGACATGCTCATGGTGTGCCACCACTTAGACCCCGCGATTGCCGAAGACTTGGCGTTTGCTGAGAGTCGCATTCGACGCGAGACCATTGCGGCCGAAGACATCTTGCACGACCTCGGCGCCATCAGCATGATGAGCAGCGACAGCCAAGCCATGGGCCGTGTCGGTGAGGTGATCATTCGCACCTGGCAAACCGCGCACAAGATGAAAGCGCAGCGAGGCCTCTTACCTGGCGACACCGACCGCCACGACAACTTCCGCGTGAAACGCTACATCGCCAAGTACACCATCAACCCTGCCATCGCACACGGCATCAGCCACGAAGTGGGCAGTGTGGAGGTGGGCAAGTGGGCCGACTTGGTGGTGTGGAAGCCGGCGTTCTTTGGCATCAAACCCAGCATCATTTTGAAAGGTGGCTTCATTGCCATGGCTGCCATGGGGGACCCCAATGCGTCTATCCCCACGCCGCAGCCGGTGCACTACCGCCCGATGTTTGGTGCGTATGGCGGTGCGCTGCATCGTGGCTC
>CANGML010000049.1 GCA_947454585.1 Comamonadaceae bacterium | reverse complement strand
TGCTGGCCGAAACTGCCGGCTTAACCCCCGTGGCGCGCATCACCTGCAAGCGCAAAGCCCCAGATGCGGCCTTGTTTGTGGGCAGTGGCAAGGCCGATGAAATCAAAGAACTGGCCCTCATGCACGGCGCTACTGAGATTTTGTTTGACCAGTCCCTTAGCCCCGCACAGCAGCGCAACCTGGAGCGCCACATGGGCGTGGCCGTGAACGACCGCACCTTGCTGATTTTGGAAATCTTCGCTCAGCGTGCCCGAAGCCATGAAGGCAAGTTGCAGGTTGAGTTGGCCAAGCTGCACTACCTCAGCACACGCTTGGTACGCCGCTGGTCGCATTTGGAGCGCCAGAGCGGGGGCATCGGCATGCGCGGTGGTCCCGGCGAGACGCAGATTGAGCTGGACCGGCGCATGATCAACGATGCGATCAAGCGCACCAAAGAGCGCTTGGACAAGGTCAAAAAGCAGCGCAGCACGCAGCGCCGCCAGCGCAACCGCCGCGATGCGTTCACCATCTCGCTGGTGGGTTACACCAACGCCGGCAAATCGACCTTGTTCAACGCCTTGGTCAAAGCCCGTGCTTACGCAGCGGACCAGTTGTTTGCCACGCTAGACACCACCACCCGACAACTGTATTTGGGCCATGCCGATGGCTCGGGCCGATCGGTCTCGTTGTCAGACACGGTGGGCTTTATTCGCGATTTGCCGCACGGTTTGATTGATGCGTTCCAAGCCACCCTGCAAGAAGCCGCCGATGCCACGCTCTTGATGCATGTGGTCGATGCCTCGAACCCCAACTACCCCGAACAAATGGACGAAGTGCAAAAGGTCTTGGCCGAGATTGGTGCGGCTGATGTACCCCAGGTCTTGGTGTTCAACAAGCTAGATGCCATGAGCGCTGAGAGCCGCCCCATGCATCTCAATGACCACTTCACGGTGGATGGTCAAAGCGTGCCGCGCTTCTTTGTCAGCGCCCAAACCGGCGAGGGGTTGGCCGCTTTGCGCGAATTTTTAGCCCATGAAGCGGTGGTTAGCCTGCCCGATGACCATGTAAATGCACAGGAATTGGAATGAGGCCCGAATCCTTAGGCACAATTGACGACTTCAGAGAAAAAACAACGATGCGCATGAACTTCAACAACCACTCGGTCAGCTCCACAACTTGGCGCACGCGACTGCTCGGCATGTTCAACCTCAATGATGGTCGTTGGGGTCGCGACAAAGACGGCAACCCCACCTTTGACCCTAACGGCAGTCAACAAATTCCGCCCTCAAGCGAAGAGAAAAAACCGCAAGAAGAACCCAGGCGACCCACCACGGGTGCAGGCGGTCCGCCTGATTTGGATGAGTTGTGGCGCGATTTCAATGCCAAGCTCTCCGGCTTGTTCGGCGGCAAAAAAGGGGGGGAGCCGCCCCATGACGGTCAAGGTCCTAAAGGCCCCAACTTCAAAGCAGCCCGCTTTGGTGTGGGTGTCATCGCTGCTGTCGCTTTTGCGATTTGGCTCAGCACCGGTTTCTTCATCGTGCAAGAAGGTCAGCAGGCAGTGATCACCCAGTTTGGTCGCTACCACGCGACGGTCGGTGCTGGTTTTAACTGGCGTTTGCCATACCCCTTCCAACGCCAAGAATTGGTGTTCGTGACACAAATTCGCTCCGTTGATGTGGGGCGCGACACCATTGTCAAGTCCACCGGTCTGCGTGAATCAGCCATGTTGACGGAAGACGAAAACATCCTCGAAATCAAGTTTGCCGTGCAATACCGCTTGACCGATGCACGCGCCTATTTGTTCGAGACCAAGAACCCCACTGACACCGTGGTCCAAGCGGCTGAAACAGCGGTGCGCGAAGTGGTGGGCAAGATGAAGATGGATGCCGCCATGTCTGAAGAGCGTGACCAAATTGGCCCACGCATTCGTACCATCATGCAACACATTCTTGACCAATACAAAGTCGGTATTGAGGTGGTGGGCATCAACTTGCAACAAGGTGGGGTGCGTCCCCCCGAGCAAGTGCAAGCCGCATTTGACGATGTGCTCAAAGCCGGTCAAGAACGAGAGCGCGCCAAGAATGAAGCCGAGGCCTATGCCAACGATGTGGTGCCTCGTGCGGTCGGTGCGGCCTCGCGCTTGAAGCAAGAGGCCGATGGTTACAAAGCCCGCATCGTGGCGCAAGCAGAGGGCGATGCCCAACGCTTCAAGTCCTTGGTCACCGAGTATCAAAAATCTCCGCAAGTCATGCGTGATCGCCTCTACATCGACGCCATGCAACAGATTTACAGCAACACCACCAAGGTGTTGGTAGATACCAAGCAAGGTTCTAACCTGTTGTACCTGCCGTTGGACAAAATCATCCAGCAAACGGGCCAAGCCAGTTCGGCTGCACCCGCCAATTCTGTGGATCCCACCCACAACCCTGCTAACACGACAACGCCAAGCTCAGCCGCGGCTGCTGATGGCCGTGCGCGCGATGGCCGCTCTCGCGACCGTGACAGCCGTTGATCAGGGGAACGACTATGCAAACAAACAAAATCGGTTTTTATATCTCTTCGGCTTTCGTGGCCTTGGCGTTGCTGAGCTCGACACTCTTCGTGGTGGACCAACGCCAATTTGGCGTGGTGTATTCCTTTGGACAAATCAAAAGTGTCATCACCGAGCCTGGCTTGAACATCAAGTTGCCGCCACCGTTTCAAAACGTCAGCTACATCGACAAACGTTTGCTGACCTTGGACAACGCCGACACCGACCCCATGTTGACGGCTGAGAAGCAACGTGTCGTGATTGACTGGTATGCACGTTGGCGCATCACCGACCCTTCACAGTACATCCGTAACGTGGGCTTGGACGAAAACGCAGGCGCGGCTCAGCTGGCTCGCGTGGTGCGCAATGCGTTCCAAGAGGAAATCAACAAACGCACCGTGAAAGAATTGCTCTCGCTCAAACGCGAGGAGTTGCTGGACAACGTCAAACGCGAAGTGTTGGCTGCTGTCAAAGGTGCCAAGCCGTGGGGTGTCGACGTGATCGATGTGCGCATCACGCGTTCTGACTATGTTGATGCCATCACCGAGTCGGTCTACCGCCGTATGGAAGCTGAGCGTAAGCGGGTCGCCAATGAGTTGCGCTCGATGGGTGCGGCTGAAGGCGAAAAAATCCGCGCCGATGCAGACCGTCAACGTGAAGTGACGGTTGCCAACGCATACCGTGAAGCGCAAAAAATCAAAGGCGAGGGCGATGCCGAAGCCGCGCGTTTGTATGCGGATTCATTTGGTCGCGATGCCAACTTTGCCCAGTTCTACCGCAGCCTTGAAGCCTACAAAACCACCTTCAATAAAAAGAGCGACATGATGGTGCTGGATCCTTCAAGCGACTTCTTCAAAGCCATGCGCAGCAGCGGTGGCGGTAGCGCCCCAGCGCCCAAGAAATAAAAGGCGGCATGATGAGCTTGGACAGCGAGACGCTGTGGCTGGCGTTTGGGCTGATGTTGATTGTTGAGGGCATCTTTCCGTTCGCCTCGCCCCAAGGTTGGCGCGACAAAATGGCCCAGCTGTTGTCCCTTGAGGATGGGCAGATTCGCTTTTTTGGCTTGGTCTGTGTGTTGGCTGGCCTTTTGATGGTGTGGTGGCTGGGTTGAGGGGCATTCGCCCTGTAAAATCTCGCTTTTAACAGCCTCCCTTTATTTCATGTCTGCTTGGGTTCTGCCGGATCACATCGCCGATGTTCTGCCTTCTGAGGCCCGGCACATCGAAGAACTGCGTCGTCTTTATTTAGACACCGCCCGAGGCTACGGTTACGAGCTGGTCATGCCACCGCTGCTCGAGTACCTCGAATCCTTGCTCTCAGGAACGGGCCGCGCCCTCGATTTACAAACTTTCAAATTGGTCGACCAACTCTCAGGTCGCACCTTGGGCCTGCGCGCCGACACCACGCCGCAAGTGGCCCGCATTGACGCCCATTTGCTCAACCGTGCTGGCGTGACGCGCCTGTGTTACTGCGGCCCCGTCTTGCACACACGACCCGATCGCCCCTTCGCCACGCGCGAACCCTTGCAGTTTGGCGCTGAAATTTATGGCCATGCGGGCATCGAGGCCGACCTCGAGGTGTTGCACTTGGCCCTAGACGCCCTCAAGGCTGTTTCTATCAACCACTTCACCCTTGACTTGAGTGATGCCCGCATCGTGCCAGCATTGCTCAGCGGCGTGACGTTGACCGCTGAGGCGCGTGATGCGTTGCACAGCGCCTTGGCCGCCAAAGACACCTCAGGTGTTCAGGCCCTCACCAAAGACCTGCCTGCCAACGTGCGCACCGCCTTGGTCGCCTTGGTCGGCATGTATGGCGATGCGTCTGTGTTGGCCCACGCTGAAACAGCTTTTGCGGCATGGCCTGTGGTCATGCAAGCCTTGGCTGAGTTGCGCCAAATTGCTTTAGATTTGAGCGATGTCACCCTGACATTCGACTTGGCCGATTTGCGCGGCTACGCTTATTACAGCGGTGTGCGTTTTGCCATCTATGTGCCGGGCGCCAGCGATGCCTTGGTGCGCGGGGGACGCTATGACGAAGTGGGCGCGGTGTTTGGCCGCAAGCGACCCGCCGTCGGCTTCAGTCTGGACCTGAAAGAGTTGGTCAGCGTGGTGCCTGCGCGTGCTCTCAAAGCGGCCATTCGTGCGCCTTGGGGCACTGCCCAAGGTCTGCGCGAAGCCATTGCCAGCTTGCGTGACCATGGCGAAACCGTGGTCTGCGTGTTGCCCGGCCATGAGAGTGAAGTGGATGAGTTCAACTGCGATCGCGAATTGGTCGACGTTGCCGGTCAATGGGTCGTCCAAGCGATTGCCGCCGGGCAAGCCCTTTAATTTTTTTGAGTAATTGAGTTGATATGAGCACTTCCCAAGGACAAACCGTGGCCGCTACCAAAGGCCGTAACGTCGTCGTGGTCGGCACCCAATGGGGCGACGAAGGCAAAGGTAAATTGGTCGATTGGTTGACCGAAACCGCCACCGGCGTGGTGCGCTTTCAAGGCGGCCATAACGCAGGCCACACCTTGGTCATCAATGGCGTGAAAACTGCCTTGCATTTGATCCCCAGCGGCATCATGCGTCCTGGCGTCAAGTGCTACATCGGCAACGGCGTGGTGTTGTCTGCCCCCAAGCTGCTGGAAGAAATTGCGGGCCTCGAAAAAGCCGGTGTCGAAGTGCGCTCGCGCTTGCGCATCAGCGAGGCTTGTCCCCTCATCTTGCCCTACCACGCGGCGATTGACATCGCGCGTGAAGCCGCCAAAGAGAAGGCAGGTACGGCCAAGATCGGCACCACCGGTCGTGGCATTGGCCCCGCCTACGAAGACAAAATTGCACGCCGTGCCTTGCGTGTGCAAGACCTGAAGCACCCCGAGCGCTTTGCCACCAAACTGCGCGAGAACCTCGAACTGCACAACCATGTGCTGACCGACATCTTGCACGCCCCTGCAGTCGACTACGACACCGTTTACAACGAAGCGATGGCCTACGCCAAAGAGATCTTGCCCATGGTGGCCGACGTCTCACGCGAGTTGAACGAAGCCCACAAAGCCGGTGCCAACCTGTTGTTTGAAGGCGCCCAAGGCACCTTGCTCGACGTGGACCACGGCACCTACCCCTTCGTCACGTCTAGCAACTGTGTGGCGGGTAACGCAGCCGCAGGTGCGGGCGTGGGCCCTGGCATGCTGCACTACATCTTGGGCATCACCAAGGCCTATTGCACACGTGTGGGCGGCGGCCCATTCCCCACCGAACTCGAGTGGGAAAAAGAGGGCACACCGGGCTACCACATGGCTACCGTGGGCGCTGAAAAGGGCACCACCACCGGTCGCTCACGTCGCTGCGGTTGGTTTGATGCTGCCTTGCTCAAGCGCAGCGCGCAAGTCAACGGCCTTACCGGTTTGTGCATCACCAAGCTTGATGTGCTCGACGGCTTGACCGAGTTGCTTTTGTGCGTGGGCTATGAGTTGGACGGTGAAACCATCGACATCTTGCCCATGGGCGCAGACGAAATTTCGCGCTGCAAACCCATCTACGAAACCATCCCCGGTTGGACCGACAGCACTGTGGGCGTGACCGACTACGCCAAGTTACCCAAGGCGGCACAGCACTACCTGAGCCGCATTGCCGACACCACCGGCGTGCCCATTCACATGGTCTCAACCAGCCCCGACCGCGACCACACCATCTTGTTGACCCATCCCTACATCGCTTAATTATTTAAAGGACGCCCCATGTTGACTGAAGACGGCAAACACCTGTACGTGTCGTACGACGAGTACCACAACCTGATTGAAAAATTGGCGATCAAAGTTCACCAATCCGGTTGGGAGTTCGACACCATCCTTTGCTTGGCCCGTGGTGGTATGCGTCCCGGCGACATTTTGTCGCGCATCTTTGACAAGCCCTTGGCCATCATGTCCACCAGCTCCTACCGTGCCGACGCAGGCACCGTGCAAGGCCATTTGGATATCGCCCGCTTTATCACCACACCCAAAGGCGAGATCGCGGGCCGCGTGTTGTTGGTCGACGACTTGGCCGATACCGGCCATACCCTGAAGGCGGTGGTGGATCAGCTCAAAAACAACTACGCCCCCATCACCGAGTTGCGCACGGCTGTGATTTGGACCAAAGGCGTGTCAGCTTTTGCCCCTGATTACTCGGTGGACTACTTGCCGACCAACCCTTGGATTCACCAACCCTTCGAACCCTACGACGCCATGCGTCCTGCGGCGTTGATGGAGAAGTGGAAGGTTTAATTTCATTTCTGAGCTGGTTAATATCGGTGCATGACCCGCAGCACCGACCTCATTCACCATCCGTATCAACCCCCCGCTGAGTTTGAAGCCCCGCAAGTCGGCGTGTTTAAAGCCTCTACGGTGATCTTTCCTAACGTGGCGGCCGTGCGCACCCGCGAATGGATGGACAAGTCGGCTTACACCTACGGCCTGCACGGCACGCCCACTACCTTCACGCTGGAAGCGCGCTTGGCCACCTTAGAGGGCGGCACACACTGCATCCTCACGCCCAGCGGTTTGGCGGCCATTGCCCACGTCGATTTTGCGTTGCTCAAAACGGGCGATGAGGTCTTGATTCCGGATAACGCTTACGCACCCAACAAGTCCTTGGCCACCGGCGAGTTGGCCCAATTTGGCATCACGCATCAGATTTACGACCCGATGGATGTGGACGACGTGGCCGCGCGCATCACACCCCGCACGCGCTTGGTATGGCTAGAAGCCGCAGGCTCAGTGACGATGGAATTTCCTGATTTGGTCGCCTTGGTCAAGTTATGCAAGACACGAGGTGTGCTGTGCGCGCTTGACAACACCTGGGGTGCTGGTCTGGCTTTCAACGCGTTTGATTTGACACCCGGTCAGGGCGATCTCGGCGTGGACCTGACCATCCATGCGCTCACCAAATACCCCAGTGGTGGTGGCGATGTGCTGATGGGCAGCATCGTCACACGCAGCGACGAGCTCGCCCGTGTGCTCAAGCTCAGTCACATGCGTTTGGGTACCGGCGTAGGGGCGAACGATGCAGAGATGGTGTTGCGCGCCTTGGCCAGCATGCCGCTGCGTTACCAAGCACAAGACCAAGCGGCACGCACCCTTGCCACTTGGTGTTGCTCGCAATCTGCCTTCAGCCAAGTGCTGCATCCTGCGCTTCACAACTCACCCGGTCATACGCATTGGCGGCAACTGTGCGTCACGCCGCAAGTGCCAGAGGGTTTGGCCGCTGGGATTTTCAGTGTGGTGATGGACCAGCGCTTCACCTCGGCGCAAGTGGATGCGTTTTGCGATGCTTTGCAGCTTTTCAAAATTGGCTATAGCTGGGGCGGGCCGATGAGCTTGGTCATGCCTTACCACATGAAACGTGGCCGCGTGGTGCGGTTTTGCATTGGCTTAGAGCATGTGGAAGATTTACAAGCCGATATCTTGCGTGCCTTGCGCGCCGCGCATTTGCAAACTTAACCAGCGCTAGGGTGAACACATGCAGCAACTGATGCCCGACGAAGCCCATGACCGCATGGCAATCAACCCCATTCGCTATCGCGATCCAAGGGCGCTGGTTGTGGCGTGGATGGCGTGACCTGGTCTCGCAGCCTTGGATCTCGCTTTTTTATGGCGTGTGTTTTTGGCTGATGGCACTGGTGGTGTCGGCGGTGTTCAACAGCAATCCTGAGTTCACCCTGTCTGCCGTATCGGGCTGTTTGCTCGTGGGGCCGTTTTTGGCGATGGGCCTATACGATGTCAGCATGCACCTCGAGCGAGCCGAGGCGCCTAGCTTGGCCCGTTCCTTGACGTGCTGGGATTCGCATCTGCGCAGCATGGGCATGCTCATCCTCGTCATGCTGGTGTTGGAGTTGCTTTGGGGGCGCGCCTCGTTGGTGGTCTTTGCCGTGTTTTTCAATTCAGCGGGAATGCCCACCACGGCGACCGTCTTAGAGGCGGTGTTTAACCCGCAAAACTGGGAGTTCATCGCGGTCTATCTAGGCGTGGGTGGCTTCTTCGCGGGGCTGGTGTTTGCCAGCATGATGGTCTCTATCCCCATGATTTTGGACCGTGACACCGATGCCATCACCGCTTGCATCACCAGCCTGCGTGTGTTCGTGGCGCACACCGGTGTCGCCACTTGTTGGGGCTTGCTGATTGTCGTCTTGGCGGTCTTGGCGATGCTGCCGTCAGCCGCTGGCTTGGTCGTCGTCGGACCCTGGTTGGGCTTTGCCAGCTGGCACGCTTACCGTGACTGCGTCACCGTCAGCGCCGCCTGATCACACCAGAGTTTGTGCCACGCGTCGCAAACTCTCGGCATGGCGGCTTGGGGCCACGCAAGCCGTGGCGCGATCCGATTGCACGAAGTTGCGTACCATCGACGCGGCGTAAGTCGGGTCGTAATGAATCACCAACAGCTCGCGCACCACAGCCTCAATCTGCCCGCTGTGGATGCTGGCTTTCCATGCCTCTACCACCGCCTTGCCTCGAATGGCCACCAAGGCATCTAAGCGGCGACAGAACAAGTCCTTGTCATCTACAAAAAATGCGTAGTCTTCCATCAACAAGGCCACGCGTTCGTCAAGACTGAGTTGCAGCTCAAAGCAGGGGCTGTC
>CANGML010000048.1 GCA_947454585.1 Comamonadaceae bacterium | reverse complement strand
TGCGCGATGAAGCGGCCTTGGGCATCAGTGACGTGGTAGGGCAATCGGCAGGCTTGGCTGCAGTCGCCGCGGTTGGCGCTGCGCCCGGTGTGGGCATGGCTGATGAAGCACTGGCCGCTGTAAGCCACGCACAAAGCACCGTGCACAAAGAACTCCAATTTGCAGCGCTCGGCATCGAGGACGTCGTGGATGGCTTTGATTTGGGGCAAGGTCAGCTCACGTGCCAACACAATTTGCGAAAAGCCCACGTCTTGCATGAAACGGGCTTTCTCGGGGGTACGAATGTCGGTTTGGGTGCTGGCGTGCAGCTGAATTGGCGGCAAATCCAACTCGAGCAAACCCATGTCTTGCAAGATCAGCACATCGGCCCCTGCGCGGTACACGTCCCACGCCATTTGGCGAGCGGCTTCGAGTTCGTCGTCGCGCAGGATCGTGTTGAGGGTGATGAAAATTTTGCTGTTAAAGCGGTGCGCTTGTGTGCACAAGCGTTCGATGTCTTGCAGCGTGTTGGTGGCGCTGGCACGCGCACCAAAGGCAGGGGCGCCGATGTACACCGCATCTGCGCCGTGGTGAATGGCGGCAATGCCAATGTCGGCATCGCGCGCAGGGGCGAGCAGTTCGAGTTGGTGGTTGAGCAAAGACATGGCTGAATTATCTTGAAAAACAAAAGCGGCCCGAAGGCCGCTGTTTGCGTGAGGCAAGCGGAAGTTATTCGACCTTGGCTTTGCTGCGCAGTTCTTGTTGGAAAGCCGCCATGCGCTGTTGCGTCAACTGCTGCGAAATTTGGGGTTTCACGTCTTCCAGTTTAGGCAATTGGGCTTCACGCACATCGTCCAAGCGGATGATGTGAAAACCAAACTGGCTTTGCACGGGGGCAGAAACTTGGCCTTTGTTGAGTGCCACCATGGCATCAGAAAACTCTTTGACGTAGTTGCCGGGGGCCGCCCAATCAAGGTCGCCACCGTTGGCACCTGAACCTGGGTCCTTGGATTGCTTTTTGGCGATGTCTTCAAACTTGCCATTCTTTTTCAGACTCGCCAGGATGGCATCGGCTTGGGCTTTGGTCTCAACCAAGATGTGACGTGCACGGTACTCTTTGCCGCCATTAGCGGCCACGAACTTGTCATATTCGGCTTGCACATCGGCGTCGGTGACAGCGGATGTCTTTTGGAACTCGGCAAACAATTCGCGAATCAAGATGGTCTGACGGGCCAGTTCAATTTGAACTTTGTACTCAGGTGTGGCATCCAAGCCGCGTTTTTGTGCTTCTTGCATGAAGATCTCACGCGCAATCACTTCTTCTTTGATTTGCGCTTCGACGTCAGGGGTAATGGGGCGTCCTGAACGCGCCACTTGTTGAGCCAAGGCCTCAACACGGGTGGTGGGAACGGCCTTGCCATTCACGATGGCGATGTTTTGCGCTGCAGCGCTCAAGCTCAAGGTGGTGAAAGCAGCCGCTGCAACAGCGGACCAAATCAATTGTTTTTTCATGTCAGGTCTCAGGTGTTTTCGATCACTTCAATCGCCAAGGCATGCAAACCTTGGTCTATGTATTCTTGCAACGCATCATACACAAGGCGGTGGCGAGCCACGCGGGATTTGCCCGTAAAAAGCGCACTTTGAATGCGCACCCGAAAGTGGGTTCCCATGCCCGTGTCGTTGGCACCCATGTGGCCTGCATGGGCGGCACTTTCGTCAAAGACTTCGACAAAAACAGGGTTTAAACGCGTTTGTAATGTTTGCGTCAGCGCTTGAGCCGAGATGTTCACAGGCTGTCCTCAGGTTTGTCTTGGATGAAGCGACTCATGTAGACACCTTGCGCAACCACAAACACCAGCATCAGCCCCAAACCACCAAACAACTTGAAACTCACCCAGGTGTCGGTGTCAAAGTGGTTAGCCACCCACAAATTCAGGCAACCCATCACCGCAAAGAAGCAGGCCCAGCTGTGGAGTAATACGCCCCAGGCAGGCTCGGGCAGTTCCACCTGCGCCCCCATGAGTTGCTTGATGAAGTTGCGCTTGAAGACATACAAGCCCGCCCACAAAGCACTGCTCATGAGCCAATACAACACGGTGGGCTTCCATTTGATGAAGGTTTCGTCTTGGGTCAACAAGGTGGCACCGCCAAACACCACGATCACGCCAAGACTCACCCACTGCATGGGTTCCACAACGCCGTTTTTGCGCCACATATAGCCAATTTGCAGCACCGTCGCAGCAATAGCAACCGCCGTGGCGGCCATGATGCCCCAGGTTTTGAAGGCGATGAAGAACAAGATGATGGGGAAAAAGTCGAGCAGTAATTTCATAAATCGCTTATGTGTTGGGCACGAAGTCTAACGAAGCCGAGTTCATGCAATAGCGCAGGCCCGTGGGCGCAGGACCGTCGTTGAACACATGGCCCAGATGCGCGCCACATTGGCTGCACACCGTCTCCACGCGCACCATGCCGTGGCTGGTGTCGCGGTGCTCGGCAATCGCCTGCTCGCTGGCCGCGGTATGAAAGCTGGGCCAGCCGCAACCTGCATCAAACTTGGTGGTGGCATCAAACAGCTTGGCATCGCAGCAAATGCAGTGGTAACTGCCTGGCGCCCAATGGTCTTCGTATTTGCCCGTGAACGGACGCTCGGTGGCGGCTTTGCGCGTCACTTCATAAGCAACGGGTTCAGCGTTTTTGCTGGCAAGCAGGGCGCGCCATTCTTGTTCAGTTTTAGGTGTGGTCATGAGGAGCAGCTGATTTCAATAGAAGAGGCCCATTCTGGCGCAAGGCCAGCCCAGGCCTCAAAGGAGGGGTGTTCGTCATACGGGGACTGCAGCACTTGCAACAGGTCTTGCACCATCGAAAAGTCGCCTTGTTTGGCTTGTCGAATGGCCAACTCGCCCAAGTGGTTGCGCAAGATGTACTTGGGGTTGGTGCGCAGCATGGCGTCGCCGGTTGTCTGGCGGTGGGCCGCGCCTAAGCGCTCGAGGTAGCGCGCGCACCAAGCTTCAAACACCTCTCGGTGCACAAACAGGTCACGTACCGGCTCAAACGCGAAGTTGCTGTGTGCGGATTCACGCACGGCCACGCTCAAGCGGCGCCAAAACACGGTGTAGTCCACGCGGTCTTGCTGCAAGGCTTGCAACAGGTCTTCCACCAAGGCTCTGTCACCCTTGTGGGCGCCGATGAGCCCCAGTTTGTCGCGCATGCGCTGGTCCATCGCAGTGGGGAAGGTGGTTTTATAGCTTTCTAAGGCGGCCAAAGCGGGGGCTTGGTCGTCGATCAAAGGCATCACGGCTTGACCAAGGCAGAACAGGTTCCAGTAGGCAATTTGGGGTTGACGTGCATACGCGTAACGGCCTTGGTGGTCGGAATGGTTGCAAATATGGTTGGCATCAAAGCCGTCCAAAAATTGAAACGGACCGTAATCCAAGGTCAGGCCCAAGACGCTCATGTTGTCGGTGTTCATCACGCCGTGGCAAAAGCCAACGGCTTGCCATTGCGCCATGAGTTCGGCCGTGCGGGTCGTGACTTGTTGCAACCAAGCCGCATAGCGCGCAGCGCCTTGTTTTTCTTGTAGCGCTGGAAAATGCGTGCGCACCACATGGTCGGCCAAGATTCTGAGTTCATCTATTTGCCCATGAGCGGCAAAGTGCTCAAAGTGGCCAAAGCGCACAAAGCTAGGCGCAACACGCGTCACCACGGCGGCAGTTTCTGCCTCTTCACGGTAGACCAGGGCGGGTGAACCGGTGACGCACAAAGCGCGTGTGGTGGGAATGCCCAACCCGTGCATGGCTTCACTGGCCAAAAATTCGCGAATGCTGGAACGCAACACGGCACGGCCATCGCCTCGACGAGAGTAGGGGGTGGGGCCAGCGCCTTTGAGTTGGATTTCTTGCCAACCCAAGGGCGTATGGAGCGCGCCTAGGTTCAAAGCCCGACCGTCCCCCAACTGGCCAGCCCATTGGCCGAATTGGTGACCGCTGTACACACTGGCATAGGGTGTGGCAGCTTCGGGTACGCGGTTGCCACTGAGCAATTGCAGCACGTCTTGATCTCGCCACAGCGCGCTTGGCAACGCCAACTCAGCGCGCAAGGTTTCATTCGCGCCCACCCAATGGGCGGCAGGTAAGGGTGTGGGATCGGTCGGCGTCGCGAACGTCACGCCTAATGAAGCCAAACCCACATCAACGGTGTTGAGCAAAAACATAGGCAGCATTGTCTCGGGTTATCCATAGTCTGGTTTTTTGTGGGCTATCCTGAAAGCGGCCAAAGAATTGGCACAATATAAAAAAGCACGATCGTGCGAAAAAATACAAAAAGGAGACACCATGCTTGGCCTGATGCAAAACCAGCCCTTGCTCATCTCGGGCCTGATCGACTTCGCGGACAAACATCACGGCGATGCAGAGGTGGTGTCTCGGCGCGTGGAAGGGGATATCCACCGCTACACCTGGTCAGATGTCGCGCGCCGATCGCGTCAAGTGGCCCATGCCTTAGACGCCATGGAGCTGGCCTTCAGTGACCGTGTGGCCACGTTGGCGTGGAACGGTTATCGCCATTTAGAGTTGTACTTTGGCGTGAGCGGAAGTGGCCGTGTCTTGCACACCATCAACCCGCGCTTGCACCCCGATCAAATTGCGTGGATTGCCAACCACGCCGAAGACCAAGTGTTGTGCTTTGACTTGACCTTCTTGCCCATCATTCAAGCGGTACACGGCAAATGCAGCACGATCAAGCATTGGGTGGCCCTGTGCGACGCCGACAAGTTGCCAGCCGGCACGGGCATCCCCAACCTCATCAGCTACGAAGCCTGGATGGGCCAGCAAAGCACGTCCTACACATGGCCTGTCTTTGACGAAAACACCGCCTCCAGCATGTGCTACACCAGCGGCACCACCGGCAACCCCAAAGCGGCGCTCTATAGCCACCGTTCCACCACCTTGCACGCCTATGCCGCTGCGCTCCCCGATGTGATGTGCATCTCGGCACGCGATGCGATTCTGCCCGTGGTGCCCATGTTCCACGTCAATGCCTGGGGCATCCCTTACAGCGCGGCACTCACTGGGGCCAAGCTCGTGTTTCCCGGCCCGGGCATGGACGGCCAATCGGTCTACGACATGATCGAGAACGAGGGCGTCACCTATGCCGCGGGCGTGCCCACCGTCTGGCAAATGCTGCTGACCTACATGAAGCCGAAGGGTTTGAAGTTCTCCAGCTTGAAGCGCACTGTCATTGGCGGCTCGGCTTGCCCACCCGCCATGATTGATGCCTTCCGCGACGATTACGGTGTGGACGTGCTGCACGCCTGGGGCATGACCGAACTCAGCCCTTTGGGTACTTTGTGCACTTTGAAGAACAAGCACCTCAAACTGCCAGAAGATGCGCAGTTGACATTGCGTTTGAAGCAAGGCCGCGTGATTTACGGCGTTGACCTGCGCATCGTCAACGATGCAGGCGAGGACCAGCCGCACGATGGCAAAACCTATGGTGACTTGTGGGTCAGAGGCCCATGGGTCATCGCCAATTACTACAAGGGCGAGGGCGACCCCTTGGTCAAGGACCAAGAGGGCATCAGTTGGTTCCCCACCGGCGATGTGGCCACCATCGACGCCGATGGCTTCATGCAAATCACTGATCGCAGCAAGGACGTGATCAAGTCGGGCGGCGAATGGATCAGCTCGATCGACATTGAGAACATCGCGGTAGCCCATCCCGCCGTGGCCATGGCCGCCTGCATCGGTGTGAAACACCCCAAGTGGGACGAACGTCCCATCGTGGTGGTGGTGAAGAAACCAGAGGCCAAAGTGAGCCGTGAAGAACTCCTCGCCTTCTACGAAGGCAAAACTGCCAAATGGCAAATTCCCGACGATGTGGTGTTTGTCGACAACATTCCACTGGGCGCTACAGGCAAGATGCTGAAAACAAAATTGCGTGAACAGCTCCAAAACTACATGTTGCCCCAAGCTATTTAAATTTTGAAAAGGACTTTCGATGAGCGCTGATTACCAAGTTCACGCCGATGTGGCCGTGATCACCTTGAACAACCCACCCGTCAACGGCATGGGGTACGACACACGACTGGCGATCGTGAAAGGCGTGGAACAAGCCGTGGCCGATTCCAAAGTAAAAGCCATCGTCATCACGGGCCATGGCAAAGCCTTTTCAGGCGGCGCAGACATTCGCGAATTTGGCACACCCAAGGCCATTCAAGAGCCCAACTTGCTCAGCGTCATCGCCTTGATGGAAAACTGCAGCAAGCCCGTGGTGGCCGCCCTGCACACCTTGGTGATGGGCGGCGGCTTAGAACTTGCATTGGGGTGCCATTACCGCATCGCTTCGCCCGGCACCAGCGTGGCCCTGCCCGAGGTCAAACTCGGATTGATCCCTGGTGCAGGTGGCACACAACGCCTGCCACGCGCCTTGGGCGTGGAGCCCGCGTTGAACATGATCGTCAGTGGTGAGGCCATCAAGAGCGAGATGCTCGCCTCGTTGCCAGGTCAAAAGTTGTTCGACCAGATGGCGCAATCGCCACAGAGCCTGATGGACGAGGCCTTGACATTCGCCCGTGAGATCGCCGACGTGCGCCCCTTGCCCAAGGTGCGTGATTTGCCTTGTAAACATCCGCAAGGCGATGCCTATTTTCAGTTTGCGCGCAACATGGTCAAGGGCATGGCCAAAGACTATCCCGCGCCGCCCAAAGCGGTCGACGCCGTGGAGGCCGCGACTAAAAAACCATTTGCCGAAGGCATGGCCTTTGAGCGTGAAAACTTCATCAACTTGATGTGGACCCCCGAATGCCGCGCCTTGCGTCATTTGTTTGGTGCCCAACGTGCCGCCTCCAAAATACCCGATGTGCCCAGCGACACGCCGGTGCGCGACATCAAGCAAGTGGCCATCATCGGCGCGGGCACCATGGGCGGTGGCATTGCGATGAACTTCTTGAATGCCGGTATTGCCGTCAAGCTGCTGGAGACCAAGCAAGAAGCGCTTGACCGCGGCGTTGCCACGATCAAAAAGAACTACGAAGACCGCATCAAAAAAGGCAAGCTCAAAGAGGACGCCTATGCCAAACGCATGGCCCTGCTGAGCACCACGCTGCGCTACGACGACATCAGCCAAGCCGACCTGGTGATTGAAGCGGTGTTCGAAGACATCGGTGTCAAAGAAGCCGTGTTCAAACAACTCGACGCCGTGATGAAGCCGGGCGCCATTCTGGCGTCCAACACCTCCACTTTGGATGTGAACAAAATTGCCCACTTCACCAAGCGCCCGCACGACGTGGTGGGTATGCACTTCTTCAGCCCAGCCAACGTGATGAAACTGCTCGAAGTGGTGCGCGGAAAAGAGACCGCCAAAGACGTGCTCGCCACGGTGATGGACGTTGCCAAGAAGATCAAAAAGATTGCCGTGGTGTCCGGTGTCTGCGATGGCTTCATTGGCAACCGCATGATTGAGCAATACGGCCGTCAAGCCGGCTTTTTGCTGGACGAAGGCTGCACCCCCGCGCAAGTCGACCGCGCTGCCGAAAAGTTTGGCTGGGCCATGGGTCCCTTCCGCATGAGCGATTTGGCGGGCAACGACATTGGCTGGGCCATTCGCAAACGTCGCTACCAAGAGCAACCCCATATGCGCTACAGCAAAACCGCTGACTTGCTCTGCGAGCAAGGCCGCTTTGGTCAAAAGACAGGCGCTGGCTGGTACGACTACAAGCCCGGCAAACGCGATGCCATCCCGAACAAGGATGTGGAAGCCATGATTGCCGAGCATCGCAAGAACATCGGCATCACGCCGCGCAAAATCACCGATGAAGAGATCGTGCAGCGACTGGTCTTCTCACTCATCAACGAAGCGGCGCATATTTTGGAAGAGGGCATTGCCAGCAAGGCCAGTGACATCGACATGGTCTACATCAGCGGCTATGGCTTTCCCATCTACCGGGGTGGCCCCATGAACTATGCCGACCAACTGGGCTTGTTCAATGTGGTGCAAGCGATGCACCGCTTTGCGGCCAACCCCCACGATGACGCGGCTTTTTGGAAGCCCGCCCCCTTACTCGCCAAGCTCGCCGCTGAAGGCAAGACCTTCAACTGACCCGTATTTAAGGAATTCTCATGACCCAAGCTGTCATCGTCTCCACCGCCCGCACCCCGCTTGCCAAAAGCTGGAAGGGCGCTTTCAACATGACCCACGGCGCGACCTTAGGGGGTCACGTCGTCAAACACGCCATCGCGCGCGCTGGCATCGAAGCCGCCGAAGTCGATGACGTCCTCATGGGCTGCGCGCTGCCCGAGGGCGCCACCGGCACCAACATTGCGCGCCAAATCGCGCTCATGGCGGATTGCCCAGTGTCTGTCTCGGGCATGACCATCAACCGTTTTTGCTCCTCAGGCTTGCAAACCATTGCCACGGCGGCGCAGCGCATCATCGCGGGTGAGGGCGATGTCTATGTGGCCGGCGGTGTGGAGAGCATCTCTTGTGTGCAACAAGAAATGAACCAACACATGCTGATGGACTTGGGGCTCAACAAAAAGAAGCCCGAGATCTACTGGAACATGCTGCAAACCGCCGAAAACGTGGCCAAGCGTTACAACATTGGCCGCGAAGCCATGGATGCCTATGGCGCGCTCAGCCAACAGCGCGCCTTTGCCGCGCAGGCGGCGGGTTGGTTTGATGCTGAGATTGCTGCCATCACCGTCAAAGCCGGTATTGCAGACAAGGTGATGGGCCTCATGACCAAGCAAGTCACCGTCAGCAAAGACGAGGGCATTCGTGAGGGCTCCACCGCCGAGGCCTTGGCTAATCTCAAATCGGCTATGCCGGGTGGTTTGATTTCGGCCGGTAATGCTAGCCAGTTTTCAGACGGCGCCGGTGCCTGCGTGGTGATGAGCGAAACGCTCGCCAGCCAACGCGGTTTGCAGCCCTTGGGCCGCTTCCTTGGCTTCGCTGTGGCGGGTTGTGAACCTGACGAGATGGGCATTGGCCCTATATTCGCTGTGCCCAAAGTGCTCAAGCGCTTAGGCCTGACGGTGAACGACATTGACCTGTGGGAGCTCAACGAAGCCTTTGCCGTGCAGGTGCTGTACTGCCGCGACAAACTGGGCATCCCTGATGACCGCCTCAACGTCAACGGGGGCGCCATCGCCTTGGGACACCCCTACGGC
>CANGML010000047.1 GCA_947454585.1 Comamonadaceae bacterium | reverse complement strand
AAGGATTTCTCGTGGCAGGCCATAGCAAATGGGCAAATATTCAACACCGCAAGGGGCGGCAAGACGAGAAGCGCGGCAAGATTTGGACCCGCATTACCCGTGAAATCATTGTGTCGGCAAGGTTGGGTGGTGGCGACCTCAGCCTCAATCCCCGTTTGCGCTTGGCCATTGAAAAAGCCAAAGCGGCCAACATGCCCGCTGACAACATCAAACGCAACGTCGACAAAGCCACGGGCAACCTCGACGGCGTGGTCTATGACGAGATTCGCTACGAAGGCTATGGCGTAGGCGGCGCGGCCATCATTGTGGACACCATGACTGACAACCGTGTGCGTACTGTGGCCGAGGTGCGCTTTGCGTTCAGCAAAAATGGCGGCAACATGGGTACTGAAGGTTCGGTGGCGTTTCAGTTCAAGCATTGTGGTCAGCTGGTGTTTGCACCGGGCAGCAACGAAGACCACATCATGGAGATTGCGCTTGAAGCGGGTGCCGATGATGTGATCACTGATGACGATGGCGCGATTGAAGTGCTGACGCCACCCGCCAACTTCGAAGCGGTCAAAAATGCCTTAGAAGCAGCGGGCCTCAAGCCCGAAGTGGCCGAGGTGACCTACCGCGCAGACAACACCATCGAGCTCGTGGGTGATGACGCTGTGAAGATGCAAAAAATTCTGGATGCGCTGGAAGACCTTGACGATGTGCAAGAGGTCTATCACAACGCTGCACTATGAACGTCTTAGTCATTGGCGGCGGTGGCCGCGAACATGCCCTAGCTTGGAAGATTGCCCAGTCCAACAAGGTCCAAAAAGTGTTTGTAGCCCCTGGCAACGGCGGCACCGCACGCGACAAGCGCTTGGACAACATCGACATCACCGATGTCAAAGCCTTGCGTGAGTTTGCGCAAAACAACAACGTGGAGTTGACCGTGGTGGGCCCAGAAACGCCCTTGGCCGCTGGCGTGGTGGACGAGTTCCGTGCGCACGGCCTACGCATTTTTGGCCCCACCCAAGCCGCAGCGCAGCTGGAGAGCTCTAAGGCATTCAGCAAAGCGTTCATGAAGCGTCACCACATTCCTACCGCCGACTACGACACCTTCACCGATGTTCAAGCCGCGCATGATTACGTCAATGCCAAAGGTGCACCGATTGTGGTGAAGGCCGATGGATTGGCCGCGGGCAAAGGCGTGGTGGTGGCTATGACTGTTGCAGAAGCCCACGAGGCGATCGACTTTATGTTGCAGGGCAACAAACTGGGTGTGAGCCACAACGAAGGTGGGGCGCGCGTGGTGATTGAAGAGTTTTTGCAAGGCGAGGAGGCCAGCTTCATCGTCATGTGCGACGGCAAAACCGTGTTGCCTTTGGCCACCAGCCAAGACCACAAGCGCTTGTTGGATGCGGATCAAGGCCCCAATACCGGCGGCATGGGTGCCTATTCGCCAGCGCCCGTGGTAACACCCGAGGTGCATGCCCGCGCCATGCGTGAAATCATCTTGCCGACCATCAAGGGGATGGAGAAAGACGGCATTCCCTTCACGGGCTTCTTGTACGCAGGTTTGATGATCGACCCACAGGGCCAAGTCAAAACCCTCGAATTCAATTGCCGCATGGGCGACCCCGAAACCCAGCCCATCATGGCGCGGCTCAAAACCGATTTGGTGGATGTCCTCTTGGCTGCCACGGCCAACAACGTCGAGACCCGTTTTGACGACTTTGAGTTGGAGTGGGACCGCCGAACCGCCATTGGTGTGGTGTTGGCTGCCCATGGTTATCCCATGAGTCCACGCAAGGGTGACGTCATCACAGGCTTGCCGCAAGACACCGACGATGTGGTGGTGTTCCACGCAGGCACGCAGATGAAAGACGGCCAAGTGCTCACCAGTGGTGGCCGTGTGTTGTGCGTCACCGGGCTGGGTGGTACCTTGAAGCTGGCGCAACAGCAGGCCTACGACACCATCAAGGGCATTCACTTTGATGGCAAGCAGTACCGCACTGACATCGGCTACCGTGCCATGTCCCGCTAAGTTGCAGACCCACGATTGACCGATTGTTTATAAAAACAGATGACCGAGTTCACCAAACCCATGGCGATGCCCTGCAAACCTCAAGCATGGGCGGCCTGGCTCGTCAAGCTGATGGGTTGGAAGATCGAGTTTGACGGATTGCCCGCCAAGCAAGGTGTGCTGATCGGCTACCCACACACCAGCAATTGGGACTTCATCACCATGATGCCGGTCAAGTGGGCGGTGGGCTTGCCCGTGCAGTTTTTTGCCAAAGAGAGCTTGTTTCGCATCCCCTTGTTTGGTCGCTGGATTCGATTCATTGGCGCGGTGCCAATTGACCGCTCATCGCCCAAAGGCGTGGTAGGCGAGATGGTGGCGTCGCTCCAGCAACACAAATTAAACGACGAATTGTTGTGGATTGGGTTGTCGCCCGAAGGCACCCGCAAACTGACCGAGGGTTGGCGCAGTGGCTTTTACCAATTAGCCTTGGGTGCTGATGTGCCCCTGTGCATGTTGCGCATCGATTACGGCAAAAAAGTGGCCAAGATCACGGACTTCATGCGTTTGACAGGCGATGTGCAAGCTGATTACGCCCACATCGCCCAGGTCTACGCGGGCGTGCAGGGCTTTCATGCGAACCAAGCCGCGCCGATCCGTCCCTTGCCGCCGCGCACCTCAGTGGCCACCCGCGAGCCTGATACTCCCTCTTTGAACTAAGCACATGACGACCATGCATACGAACGACTCTGGGCACGAACATGTTGTCGAGGCTGCACGCCACTACCTCATGGGCTTGCAAAGCCGCATCACCGAAGCCATTGAAGCCAAGGATGGCCAAGCCAAGTTCTTGGTAGACAAGTGGGAAAAAGGCCCGGGTGAGCAGCTGCAGGGCAATGGCATCACGCAAATCTTAGAAAACGGCCCTGTGTTTGAGCGTGCAGGCTGTGGGTTTTCGCATGTGCGTGGCCCCAAACTCCCACCTTCAGCCACCCAACACCGTCCCGAGCTGGCGGGTGCTCCGTTTGAAGCCATGGGCATGTCCTTGGTGTTTCATCCCCGCAACCCGTATGTGCCGACTGTGCACATGAACGTCCGCATGATTGCGGCCACGCCCGCCAGCGGTCAAACCGTGGCTTGGTTTGGTGGGGGGATGGACCTCACGCCGTATTACGGCTTCGCGGAAGACGCCACACACTTTCATCAGGTCTGCCACGACGCCTTGCAACCGTTTGGTGCGGAGTTGTACCCACGTTTTAAAACCTGGTGCGACGACTACTTTTGCAACAAACACCGCAACGAGCAGCGTGGCATTGGTGGCATCTTCTTTGATGACTTTTCAGAGCTGGGTTTTGAGCGCAGTTTTGAGATGCTTCAGAGCGTTGGTGATGGGCTTCTTGATGCCTATTTACCCATCGTCGAGCGCCGCATGAACACGCCTTATGGCGAGCGCGAACGCAACCACCAGTTGTATCGCCGTGGGCGTTATGTGGAGTTCAACCTGGTGTGGGACCGCGGTACGCACTTTGGCTTGCAGTCCGGCGGGCGCACCGAGTCCATTTTGTTGTCGATGCCACCCCTGGTGAGTTGGTCCTACCAGCACCAGCCTGAGGTGGGCACGCCTGAACACGCGTTGCTGCACGATTTTTTGGTGCCGCGTGATTGGCTGAAGTGAGGCCAACTCAGTGAACCCTGCCAAGCGAATCGGCCTATTTGGCGGATCGTTTGACCCGCCGCATAGAGCGCACATTGCGCTGGCACAGCATGCGATTGCACAATTTGGTTTGCAGGAATTACGCATCATCCCCACAGGCGATGCTTGGCATAAATCTAGACCCCTCACACCGTCGCCCCACCGTTTAGCCATGACGCGCTTGGCTTTTGCTGAGGTGGCGCACGCAGTGGTGGATCCGCGTGAGATCGACCGATCAGGCCCGACTTACTCCATTGACACCTTGCTAGAACTCATGGCCGAGGTACCCGACGCTAGCTTGTTCTTGTTCATCGGTGCAGACCAAGCGCATGCTTTCAAGACGTGGCACCGCTGGCAAGATATTTTGGCGCTGGCCACCGTGGTGGTGGCCGAACGTCCACAGTCCGAGCCGAGGGGCGAAGCCAGTCAGTGGCACAATGCGGTATCCCCCGACGTACAACGCTTGGACATGCCCAGCCTGAAGGTGAGTGCCACTGAAATCCGTGCGCATTTTGCCCAAGGCGCAGATCCAACCGCCCCCATGTCCGCGTGGTTGCCTGCCGCTGTGCAGCACTACATTGAAAAACACAGCCTTTACCAATCCATCAGATGACCGAAACCTCCGCCAAAAAAGATGTCCAAAAACTGCAACGCACCGTCGTGGATGCGTTGGAGGACGTCAAAGCCCAAGATCTCGTGGTGTTTGACACCGAGCACCTGTCCTCGTTGTTTGAACGCGTGGTGGTGGCCTCAGGCACGTCTAATCGCCAAACCAAGGCCTTGGCTGCGAGTGTGCGCGACAAAGTGCGCGAAGGCGGTTTTGGTAAACCTCGTATCGAAGGTGAAGACAACGGCGAATGGATCATCGTGGACTGCGGCGCTGTGGTGGTGCACATCATGCAGCCCACCATCCGTAGCTACTACAACTTGGAAGAAATCTGGGGCGAGAAGCCTGTGCGCTTGAAGTTTGGCGCGCCAAAGCCTTTCAAAGCACCAGAGCCAGAAGCAGCAGCGCCCGCGAAGAAATCTGCCGGTAAAAAACCAGCTGCTAAGAAAACGGCTTCCCGCGGTGCCCAAGAGCGCACTGGCTCAGCCAAGCCTGCCTCACGCAGCACCTCGACACGTGGCCCAGCCAAAGTAGCTCCCGCCAAAACATCAGCCGCTAAAACAGCACCAGCCAGAACTGCCGCAGCCAAAAAGCCTGTTGCAGCACCGGCCAAGTTGCCCGTCAAGACGGTCGGCCTCAAAGGCGCCAAGTCAACCGCCAAAGCAGCAGCGCGCAGCGCCTCCACCACGGCAGGCAAGCCAGTGGGCAAGCGTCCGCCCGCCGCTAAAAAGACCACCGTCCGCAAAGCATGAAGCTGTGGGTCGTCGCAGTCGGCCAACGTGTGCCCGACTGGGCGCAAACCGCTTGGGACGATTACGCCAAGCGTTTTCCTTCGGAGCTCAAGGTCGAGCTCAAGGCCGTCAAAACCGAGCCCCGCAGCTCCAAGACCCTAGACACCATCTACGCTGCTGAACGCGAACGCATTGAGGCCGCCATTCCGCGAGGCTGTCGCATCGTTGCCTTGGATGAGCGCGGCACGCATCTCAGCACCGTGGCCTTGGCCTCAAAACTCAAAGACTGGCAGCTAGAAGCCGACGACGTGGCCTTGGTCATTGGCGGCCCCGATGGGCTTTGTCCTGCGTTCAAACAACAAGCGCATGAACGCCTTCGGCTCTCAGATTTGACATTGCCACACGCCATGGTCCGTGTGCTGCTGGTTGAGCAGCTCTACCGTGCCTGGTCGATCAACGCCAACCACCCTTACCACCGCGAGTAACGCGCACGCCATGGCTGCACCGAAATTTATTTACCTCGCTTCTCAAAGTCCACGCCGCCGTCAATTGCTTGAGCAGTTAGGCGTGCACTATGAATTGTTGTTGGCGGATGAGAGCGAAGACGCGGAAGCCTTAGAGGTCGTGCACCCACACGAAGCGCCTCGCGCTTATGTGCAACGCGTGACCTTACTCAAACTAGACGCTGCCTTGGCCCGCCTGAAGCGCCGTGGCTTACCCGCCGCGCCCGTGTTGTGCAGCGACACCACCGTGGCTTTGGGGCAAACGATTTTGGGCAAGCCTGACGATGCCCAACATGCCGCGCGCATCTTGGGCACGCTGAGCGGGCAAACCCATCGGGTCCTGACCTCGGTGGCCATGGGCAAGCTATCTGCCCAGGGCAAACCGCTGAAAACCGAACAAGCCTTGAGCATCTCCAAAGTACGCTTTGCGCCTTTGACACGCTTGCAGATCCAAGCCTATGTGGCCAGTGGTGAGCCCATGGGTAAAGCTGGGGCTTATGCAGTGCAGGGCAAGGCAGCGGCCTACATCGAACAGATCAGTGGCAGCTACTCTGGCATCATGGGCCTGCCCATGTTTGAAACCGCGCAGCTGTTGCGTGCGTTTGGATTTAGGGTCTAACTCGCTGCCTTGATCGGGTGCGCTTTTCTGCCCGAACTATCGTCCAACTATTTATTCGGGCCCCGCTCTTCAGGGTACGGTTGTTTCTGATTACTTGTTCCTTCCGATCTGATGCTGAATTCGGGAGGGGGGTAGAGTTTTTGCAAATTATCAGGGCTGACTCCTCCGCTATGTACAGGAAGCAGAGAGGAGCTTTGTGGGCGAGGCCGATTACTAAAATGAACTTGAGAGACTGATGGTTCTACCCTGCTGTTTTCGGGAGAGTCGGGTTTTTGCAATTCCCCATCGTTAACGTGCGGTGGTAATGGATAAGGATGCTTTCGGGAGGAGGGGTAATTCTCGTCAGGAAAAAAAAGACCTTCAGAGACTGGTGATTCATGACTGTTGAATTGTAGGTTTCTGTAAACATCGTAGGGATCATACTCAGGCGTGGGGGGGGCCTTAGGCGTTGGGGGGCCCTCAGGCATGCGGTATTGTGGGAGTTCGGGGAGATCCCTATCACGGCTGAAAGGACCTTGTGAATTAAGTCTAAGCCTAGGATTATCAAGGTGATCGGGATGATCGGGGGGAATGTTGGGAGGTAATTCTCTGCCTTGGCTTTTATAACCATCGATCGAAAGACGGATGTATGGGTTTTCTTGGGACCAACGGTTGCCGTTCGACTTGGAAACAGGTTCCTCTATTGGTACTTCCTTAACTTCGGCTAGCTTGCTGAGATACTGTTTTATTTCAGGGATCTTGACTGAGGATTTAGCATCCCAGTATTTGGAGGAAGTTATATTTGTAGCTTCTAAAAATCGAGTTGCATGCTCATCCATGAAACGCAAATCATGGCCATCAAACCAAATCGTACACAGTTCATCACGTTGGTCAGGAGATCTGGATAGGGTGATCCCCTTTTCGTGCAATTTCACGTAGAAATTATGATCCAACCAGACGTAAGTATCGCTTAAGGCTTTGACTCTTGAAAATACTTCTGGGCTAAGTATGTCTCTAAAAGGGAGCCCATTCAATTCTTTGTATAGACTAGTTACTTCGATACCTTTTGGCATGGTTTTACCCTTATGGAATGAATCAACGATTTTTGTAAGTTGCCTACAGCTGTGCAACTACTTAGACCCTCTGAACTTTGACTTCCCGTTAAGTTCCCAAGGCAGATGCTGGAACGAGAATCTAATTCAAAGTGAGTTGGTTATCCTATGTATATTTCATTAATTAATTTACTGCTAAGTATTAATTATTTTGATAGTTACGTTTTAATTGGTAAAAATTAGCTATAACGATGAGGTCAATGCCCAAAGCGAGTCCTTACCCGTCTGGCGCTAAAAAATTGGATCGCATTACCCATGTGATCAACTTCTGACCCATAAATAGGCTCGAGTTACGATGTCCGATGTCTGTCTACTGACGGCTTCCTCACAACTGCGGTGAGCATTCAATTTCTATCCATAAAACCCAGGGTATCGCACTTCACTTTTGAAACTTCTACCCATAAAACGATAAATACAACGATAAGCTGGACCTATGCAACAAGACATCCTCATCAACTGGTCGCCCCAAGAAACGCGTGTGGCCGTCGTGGAAACCGGGGCGGTTCAAGAGTTGCACGTCGAGCGCACGCTTGAGCGCGGCTTGGTGGGCAATGTGTACCTCGGCAAAGTTGCGCGTGTGCTGCCAGGCATGCAATCGGCCTTCATTGACATTGGCCTAGAGCGGGCCGCGTTTTTGCATGTGGCCGATTTGATGAGCAGCGTGGCCGCGCGTCACAGCGACGCTGAAAAGGGCGAGCCCGCGCCCGTGGTGCCGATTGAAAAACAAGTGTTTGAAGGTCAAGCCTTGTTGGTGCAGGTCATCAAAGATCCGATTGGCACCAAGGGTGCGCGCCTGTCATCGCAAATCAGCATTGCAGGGCGCTTGCTGGTCTTTTTGCCGCAAGACCAACACATCGGTGTGTCGCAAAAAATCCCGCTTGAGCAACGCGAGGCCTTGCGTCAACGCTTGCAAGCTTTAGCGGAGTCTGGCGCACCTCATGGGCAAACCGGCGGGTTCATTTTGCGTACCAACGGCGAAGAGGCCAGCGACGCGGAGCTGGGTGAAGACATTGCCTACCTGCGTAAGACCTGGGCGCGTATCAAAGAGGCGGCCACTCGCTTGCCCCCCAAGTCGCTGTTGCACCAAGACCTGAGTTTGCTGCAACGCGTGTTGCGTGACCTGGTGAGCGAGACCACGCAAACCATCCGCATCGACTCGGCTGAGCAATTCAAAAAACTGCAAACCTTTGGCCAAGAGTTCATGCCCAGCGCGGTAGACAAGTTGCAGCTCTACAAAGGTGAGCGGCCGATTTTTGACCTCTTCAACATCGACGAAGAAGTGGGCAAAGCCTTGGGTCGACGCGTGGATTTGAAATCGGGCGGCTACCTCATCGTGGACCAAACCGAAGCCCTCACCACGGTGGACGTGAACACCGGTGGCTTTGTTGGTGCGCGCAACTTTGACGAAACCATTTTCAAAACCAACCTCGAAGCCGCAGGCGCGATCGCCCGACAGCTGCGTTTGCGCAATTTGGGGGGTATCGTGATTGCCGACTTCATCGACATGACGCGCGAAGACCATCGCGAGGCTGTGTTGGCCGAGTTTCGCAAACAGCTGGCACGCGACCGTGTCAAAACGATGGTCAGTGGTTATTCCGCCTTGGGGCTCGTCGAGATGACGCGCAAGCGCACCCGTGAATCATTGGCCCACATGTTGTGTGAGCCTTGCCCGGTGTGTGAGGGCAAAGGCAGTGTCAAAACCGCGCGTACCGTGACCTATGACATCTTGCGCGAAATCTTGCGTGAAGCCCGTCAGTTCAACCCGCGCGAGTTCCGTGTGATTGCATCGCCCGATGTGATTGATGTGCTGCTGGACGAAGAAAGTCAACACCTCGCGGGCTTGAGCGACTTCATTGGTAAGCCTATCTCTTTGCAGGCTGAGGGTGCGATGTCGCAGGAGCAGTACGACATTGTGTTGCTTT
>CANGML010000046.1 GCA_947454585.1 Comamonadaceae bacterium | reverse complement strand
TAACGCACGGTGTCGTTGAAGAGCACCGTGTCTTGCGGCACGATGCCCATGGCGCGGCGCACGCTGCCTTGCGTGACAAGGCGAATGTCTTGGCCGTCGAGGGTGATGCGCCCTGAGCCCACGTCGTAAAAGCGAAACAACAACCGCGCCAGCGTGGACTTGCCCGAGCCCGAAGGCCCCACCACTGCCACGGTTTTACCTGCGGGAATTTCAAAGCTGATGCCATGCAGAATCGGCCGCGCCGCTTCGTAGGCAAACACGACTGATTCAAAACGTACCGTGGGCGAGCCAGACAATTGCAGAGGCTGCGCGTGGGGTGCGTCGGCCACTTCACGCTCTTTTTCTAAGAGCGTGAACATGCGGTCGAGGTCGGTCAGGCTCTGTTTGATTTCTCGGTACAACACACCCAGGAAGTTCAGCGGGATGTAGAGCTGAATCATGAAGGCGTTGATCATCACCAAATCACCCAAGGTCATGCGACCTTCGACCACGCCTTGCGTGGCGCGCCACAACATGGCCACCAAGGCGACGGCAATGATGAGTTGCTGGCCCGTGTTGAGCAGCGACAACGAGGTCTGCGCCTTCAGGCGTGCGCGCCGCAAGGCCTCTAGGCTTTTGTCGTAACGCGTGGCTTCAAAGGCTTCGTTGTTGAAGTACTTCACGGTCTCGTAGTTGAGCAACGAGTCCACCGCTTTGGTATGCGCGGCTGAATCAAACTCGTTGGCTTGACGGCGGTACTGGGTGCGCCACTCGGTCACGCTGATGGTGTACATGATGTAAAGCGCCAAGGCGATCAGCGTGATGCCGGCAAACCACACATCAAACTTCACCGCCAAGATGCTCAGCACCAGCGCCACCTCAATCAAGGTGGGCACCACGCTGTAGAGCGAGTAGGAGATGAGCGACTCAATGCCGCGCACGCCGCGTTCGATGTCGCGTGTCATCCCACCGGTTTGACGCTCGAGGTGAAAACGCAAACTCAGGCCATGCAAATGCTGAAATGTCTCTAAGGCAATTTGTCGCGCCGCACCTTGGGTGGCTTTGGCAAACACCAATTCACGCAACTCGGTAAAGGCCGACACCGACAAACGCAAGACACCGTACACCAGCAACAAAGACACCGGCACCACGATGACTGCCATCGGGTCGTTGGGCTTGAAGGACATGGCATCGATCAGCTCTTTGAGCAGCAAAGGCACGCTGACGTTGGCCAACTTGGCGCCCACCATGAACGTCAAGGCGGCCATCACCCGCCATTTGTATTGCCACAAATACGGGAAGAGGCGTTTTAAGGTGTCGCTGTCAGGGCGTTGTTTAGCGGGCTGCCCAGCAGGGGTGGGCTCAGAAGAAGGGGCGTGATGACGCATGTTGCACAATGCCAAAAATTAATCCCTCGATTGTGCCTATGTCCAACACTCCCAATCCGCATGCCGTGCCTTTGCCCACCGACAGAGAGTTGGTGTTGAAGGTCATTCCTATGCCCGCCGACTGCAACCAAAACGGCGATATTTTTGGCGGCTGGGTCATGGCGCAGGTGGACTTAGCAGGCGCTGTGTTACCCGCTCGCCATGTCAAAGGCCGCATGGCCACCGTGGCAGTGAATGAGTTCATCTTCAAACACCCCGTGAAGGTGGGCGATATTTTGAGTTTTTTCTCACACGTGCAACGCATCGGCAACACGTCCATCAGCGTCAAGGTGGAAGTGTTTGCCGAGCGCTTCAGCGCCCAAGGTGAGTACATGAAAGTAACCGAAGCCACCCTGACCTACGTGGCTATCGACGAGGCCGGCAAGCCCCGCGTCATCCCCAAAGATTGAGGCTCAAGAGACGATGTAAGCGGCGGTACCGGTGGACATCAAGGTGCCATCGGGTCCGCGAAACTCCATGCGCGACGTCCCGACGCGTGTGCCCACGCGCAAGGCATGTGCATGGATGGTGAAGTGCTCCCCAATGCCGGGGCGCAGATAGTCCACTCGCAAATCAATCGTGCCCAGCTTGGCGAAACGCTCCAAGCGCTCAGCGGGTGGTTCTTTCATGTGCTTGGCCGCCAAGCAGGCCATCACAGCCGCGCTGCCTATCGCATCCAGCACAGCGCTGATGACGCCGCCGTGAATGCGGTTGTAGGCGTAATGACCGACCAACTCAGGCCGCATATTGATGCGCGCCACGACTTCATCAGGCGTGACGCTGGTGAGCTTCAACCCCAGGGTGTGGTTGAAGACAATCTTCTCTTCGTAGATATGACGAAAGCCTTCTAGGTATTCAGGCTCAAACACAGAAGAGTTCGCCAAAAATTGAGACATGCCGTGTGGCGATCAGAGCTTAGAAAAATCAGGTTTGCGCTTTTCCATGAACGCACTGAAGGCCTCTTTGGCGGCAGGCTCTGTCAGCATGCGTCCAAATGAAGCGGCTTCTTCGTTCATTTGCTTTTGGACTAACTGGGCTTGGCCGGCTTTCATCAAGCGTTTGGTCTCGAGCAACGAGGTCATGGGCTTGGCTGCGAGCTTGCGCGCTTGCACTTGCACATAGCTGTTGACCTCGGTCGGTGGCAACACGCGATTCACCAAACCCACCTCGAGTGCCGCCTCTGCCATGAAGGGCTCACCCAACAACAAGGCCTCTGCCGCGCGGTGGTAGCCAAACATCTGTGGTGCCAATAGGCTTGACGCAGCCTCAGGACAAATGCCGAGGTTGACGAAGGGCATGGCAAATGCCGCGTTGTCACCCGCATAGACCAAATCGCAATGGAACAGCAGTGTGGTGCCAATCCCGACTGCAGGCCCCGCCACTGCTGCCAAAACAGGCTTAGGAAAGGTTGAAATGCTCTGCAACAACCGGAACACGGGCGCATCGGGCGTTGAGGGCGGGTGGTTGAGAAAATCTGCGATGTCGTTGCCGGCACAAAACACGGTTTCGTGACCTTGAAAGACCAACACACGCACGTTTACATCGGTGGCAGCTTGTGCAACGGCATCAGCCAAGGCGGTGTACATCGCCGAGGTCAGTGAATTTTTTTTATCGACGCGGTTGAAGGTCAGTGTCATCACACCGCCGTCGATGTGACTCAAGATGTCAGTCATAAAAACCTCTTTACTGCACGCGCAGCCAAGTTTGTGATCGGTAAAACGGGCCGATGTAGCCGCGCACCAAGAGCTTTATACCGCCCTCTTTAGGCATCATTTTGACGGTGTATTCTTTGCCATTTTCAGGGTCCAAGATCTTGCCGCCGCTACCCCAAGTGAATTCATTGGCGGGGTCAAGTTTCACAGCGCGGATGATTTCTAGGCCGATGATCTCTTTGCCTTTGCGATCGTCTTGGCATTCGTCACAGATTTTTTTCGCGGCAGCCTCTGAGCGAAGCGACTTCGCGATACGCCCCGTCAACACGCCGTCCTTCTCAACGATTTGGATTTCAGCTTTGGGCTCGCCTGTTTTATCGTCGATCGAATGCCACGTGCCTACCGGCGTCATTTGGGCGTAACTGTTGCCCGCCATGAACAGCACCAGGCCGCCTAGGCGTTTGATTGTTTGAAGTTTCATCATGGATTGAATTTACCTGATTTAAGGTTGTGATCGACTTAGGCAAACACCGCCTCTGTCTCCATCAGCACAGCGGCCCCAGCGCGCGCCGTGATCATCAAGCTGGCGGTCTCGGGGAATAGCTTCGCAAAATAGAACCGGGCTGTTTGCAACTTGGCTTGGTAAAAGGGATCACGATCGCCTTGCGCGATTTTTTCCAAAGCCACGAAGGCCATGCGTGCCCAGAAATAACCAAACACCAAGTGGCCTGCCACACGCAGGTAGTCCACCGCTGCGGCGCCCACTTCGTCGGCATCTTGCACAGCCTTGTAGCCAATCTCGGTGGTGAACTGCGTCATCTGCTGGCCTAATTTGGTGAGCGGATTGATGAACTCGGCCATGTCTTCGTTGTCTTGCGCTTGCGCCACCAGCTCGGCAATCTTGGCACCAAATTTTTTGAGTGAGGCGCCTTGGTTACCCAGCACTTTGCGGCCCAACAAGTCCAGGCTTTGGATGGTGTTGGTGCCTTCATAAATCATGTTGATGCGCGCATCACGCACGTATTGCTCCATGCCCCATTCACGAATGAAGCCATGACCGCCAAACACTTGCAAGCAAGACGACGTGGCCGTCCAGGCGTTGTCGGTGATGAACGCTTTCACGATCGGGGTCAGCAGTGCCACCTGCTCGGCCGACTCAGCGCGAACTGCTTCGTCCGGATGGTGGAGTTCACGGTCAATCAAGAGCGCACAGTGCAAGGACAACGCACGACCGCCTTCGGCGTAAGCCTTCGCGGTGAGCAGCATCTTGCGCACATCGGGGTGGACCAAAATACTGTCCGCCGGTTGGCTCGGCGTCTTCACACCAGAGAGGCTGCGGGATTGCAGACGCTCTTTCGCATAGGCCAAGGCGTTTTGATAGGCCACCTCGGTCAACCCCAAGGACTGCATGCCCACGCCAATGCGCGCGGCATTCATCATGACGAACATGGCTGCCAAGCCTTTGTTGGGTTGGCCTACCATCGAGCCGACAGCTCCTTCCAACACCATTTGGCACGTGGCATTGCCATGAATGCCCATCTTGTGCTCGAGTCCGCCGCAGTAAATACCATTGCGCTCGCCCAAGCTACCGTCTGCGTTGACATGGAATTTCGGCACCACAAATAAGCTGATGCCTTTGCTGCCTGCAGGTGCATCGGGCAGACGTGCCAACACCAAATGCACGATGTTGCTGACCATGTCATGCTCGCCAGCACTGATGAAGATTTTGTTGCCGGTGATGCGGTAAGTGCCGTCGGGCTGTGGCTCAGCCTTGGTGCGCAGCAAGCCCAAATCTGTGCCGCAGTGCGGCTCGGTCAGGCACATGGTGCCGGTCCATTCCCCGCTGGTGAGCTTGGGCAGGTACAAGTTTTTCTGCGCCTCTGTGCCATGGGCATGTAAGGCTTCATAGGCACCATGCGTCAGGCCTGGGTACATGGTCCACGCTTGGTTGGCACTGTTGAGCATTTCATACAAGCATTGGTTCACCACCAAAGGCAGGTCTTGCCCACCATAGGCGGTGTCTGCGCTCAAGGCTGGCCAACCGCCTTGCACATATTGTTCAAAGGCGGCTTTAAATCCATCTGGCGTTTTGACCTCATGGGTGTCATGATTCAGCGAGCATCCCTGCTGATCACCAATTTGATTGAGCGGAAAGATAACTTCTGACGCGAACTTACCGCCCTCCTCCAACACCGCAGAAATGGTCTCAGCATCAATTTCTGCATGCTTTGGAATTTGCTGAAAAGTCTCCGTGACGTTCAACACATCATGCAGCACAAATTGCATATCGCGCAGGGGTGGGGTGTAGCTTGGCATGGTGATGTCTCCTTAGGTAGGGCTGGTTTTGCGCTTTTTTGCGCTGGTCTTATGGATTGAAACTGGGGCGCCATAGCGCAACAAAATGTTCTCAAAACCTTGGGCTGTGCGCGTCAATGATTGGGATGAGCGCAAAAACCGCGCTTCATATTGCAATGCCAAGATCAGGCCGTGCAACTCAAACACCATCTGCTCGGCATCTATATCTGCTGCCAGATGCCCCTCATCCCGCGCTTGCACCACCGTGCGATGCACCGCAGCCAGCCATGTCTTGACCATGCTTGCCAACGCGTCACGCACCGGACCTGGTCGGTCATCAAACTCTGCGGCGCCACTGATATACAAGCACCCCGAATCGATTTCAGCCGAAGTGCGCTTGGTCCAATTGGCAAACAACTCGCGCAAGCGTGGCAAGCCGCGCTGGGCCTGCAAAATCGGCAAGAACACCTCGGCCTCAAAGAGGGCGTGGTATTCGCGCACCACCGACAGCTGCAACTCTTCACGCGAACCAAAATGGGCAAACACGCCTGACTTGCTCATGCCTGCCACTTCGGCCAAGGCGCCGATGCTCAACCCCTCTAAACCTATTTGAGTCGCCAAGCCCAACGCAGCGTTGACGATGGCCGCCTTGGTTTGCTGGCCTTTTTGGAAGGCTTTGCTTTCAATAGGCGTGTCTTTATGCATCACGGTCATTCGCGCACCAATAAAAGAACGATCGTGCTATTTTGCATGATTTTTGACTCTATAAACTCAAGCCCATGCAAGCCACCCGAATTCTCGCCATCCGCCACGGTGAAACGCTGTGGAATGTGGACACCCGCATTCAAGGTCACCTCAACATTGATTTGAACGACACCGGCCGGTGGCAAGCCGAGCGCGTGGGCCAAGCCTTGGCCGAAGAACCCATTCAGGCCATCTACAGCAGCGATCTACGCCGAGCTTTTGAGACTGCACAAGCGATTGCCAACGCCCCGGCGCGCCTGATAGCTCAAACCCCTTCCCCCTCACAGGTCACGCCGCACTTGCCATTGCGCGAGCGCCACTTTGGTCATCTACAAGGCAAAACGTGGACTGAGATCGAAACCGATCATCCACAAGAGTGCCGGCTTTGGCGCAGCCGCGATCCGCATTGGGCACCCATTGGGGGTGAGTCGCTCACCGCCCTGCGTGAACGCATCCAAACCTGTGTGAACGAATTGGCGAGTCAACACCTGGGTGCGCAAATCGTGCTGGTGGCACACGGTGGCGTCATGGATGCGTTGTACCGGTTGGCCACCAACCAAACCCTAGACGCGCCGCGCACGTGGCATTTGGGCAATGCCGCGATCAACCGATTGCTGTGGACGCCGCAAGGCTTGAGCTTGGTCGGCTGGGGTGATGTGTCGCACTTTGACGCGCCGCATGACGGGCCACGCGACGAAACCACAACCTAGTTATTCGTTGAACAAATCTGCGGCCGACTTGGGCGGCGTCACACCCAAGTGTTTATAGGCAGCCAAGGTCGCGATGCGCCCACGCGGCGTACGTTGCAAAAAGCCTTGCTGAATCAGATACGGCTCAATCACATCTTCAATCGTGTCGCGTTCTTCGCCAATGCTGGCTGCGATATTGTCTAGGCCCACAGGGCCGCCATCGAAGCGGTGAATCACCGCCTCCAAAAGCTTGCGGTCCATCAAGTCAAAGCCTTGCGGGTCCACATCCAACATAGCGAGCGCTTTTTTGGCAATGTCTTCGGTGATGCGACCGGTGCCCTTCACATCCGCATAGTCGCGCACGCGGCGCAGCAGTCGGTTGGCAATGCGCGGTGTGCCACGTGAGCGGCGTGCGATCTCGAAGCCGCCTTCCACGTCCATGGGGGTATCGAGCAAGCCCGCACTGCGCACCACGATGCGTTGTAACTCTTGAGCGGTGTAAAACTCCAAGCGCGACACAATGCCAAAGCGGTCCCGCAAGGGGTTGGTCAACATGCCCGCGCGCGTGGTGGCCCCCACCAAGGTGAAGGGCTGTAAATCGAGTTTGATGCTGCGCGCCGCAGGACCCTCGCCAATCATGATGTCGATTTGGTAGTCCTCCAGCGCGGGATACAAAATCTCTTCCACCACAGGCGAGAGGCGGTGGATCTCGTCAATGAACAGCACATCGTTTTTTTCTAAGCCTGTCAGCAAGGCCGCCAAGTCTTTGGGTTTTTCGAGCACCGGGCCGCTGGTGGAGCGCAGGTTCACCCCCAGCTCTTGCGCAATGATGTGCGAGAGCGTGGTCTTGCCCAAGCCCGGCGGGCCAAACAGCAGCACATGGTCGAGTGCCTCGCCGCGCTTGCGCGCTGCACCAATGAAAATTTCCAGTTGCTCGCGCACCTTCATCTGGCCCACATACTCTTGCAACAGCTTGGGACGCAAGGCGCGCTCTATCGCCTCTTCGTTCGGCGATACAGGGGCAGCAGACACCACCCGCGAGGGCACGGGTGAAGGGGCGAAATCGTCAGTCTGAATGCTCATGCTTTATTTCGCCAAAGATTTCAGCGCCAGCTTGATGCCCTCGCTCACCCCCACCTCTGCAGGGAGCGCCTTGAGCGCCGCAGAGGCTTCTTTGTCGCTGTAACCCAGCGCAAGCAGGGCTTGCAAAATGTCGCTGGCATGACCTGGGGTAGCGCCGGCGCTGGGGCCTAAGTCAGCGCCTAATTTACCTTTGAGTTCGAGCAACAGGCGCTCGGCTGTTTTCTTGCCAATGCCGGGCACTTTGGTCAAACGCGCCGCATCTTGATCGGACACTGCACGCGCCAGCTCGTCAGCGCTCAAACCGCTCAAAATGCCAAGCGCCATGCGTGGTCCCACGCCTGAGATTTTGATGATCTGGCGAAATGTGGCGCGCTCAGACGCTGTGCCAAAGCCAAACAAAATTTGCGCGTCCTCACGCACCACAAAGTGCGTCAGCAAGGACACCCGCTCACCGGTGGCGGGCAGGTTGTAGAAGGTGCTCATGGGCACATCGACCTCGTAGCCCACGCCGTTGCAATCCACCAACACTTGGGGTGGGTTTTTCTCACTGAGGATGCCGCTTAATTTGCCAATCACATCTTGCCTATCATTGGGGACCTTTTGAGAGATTATCGACTTGATTCTTCGCCACACCTTCTCCCCGCCGAACAACACGCGTTTGTCGCACCTGTGCGGCCCCACCGACGAACATTTACGCACCATCGAACTGGCCTTGGACGTGAAGATCGCCCACCGCCACGAACAGTTCAAGGTAGATGGTCACAAGGCCAAAGCCACCCGCGCCATGGAGGTGCTGCAAGCTTTGTACGAGCGCGCCGCCAAAGCGATTCCCCCTGAGCAAGTGCAGCTCATGTTGGCTGGCGACAGTGGCATGGACGACGATGTGCCTGGCTTGCAAACGCGTCGCACCGACTTGCGCCCGCGCACGCCCACACAGGCCGCCTACTTAGAAAATATTGCTGCCCACGACATCAGCTTTGGCATTGGCCCCGCGGGCACGGGTAAAACTTATTTGGCGGTGGCCTGCGCGGTAGACGCGCTTGAACGCAGCGCTGTGCAGCGCATTGTGTTGACACGTCCTGCCGTGGAGGCGGGTGAAAAGCTGGGCTTCTTGCCGGGCGACTTGGGCCAAAAAGTAGACCCCTATTTGCGCCCTTTGTACGACGCCCTGTATGACCTGATGGGCTACGACCGCGTGCAAAAAGCGTTCGAGCGCAGCGCCATCGAAATCGCGCCACTGGCCTTCATGCGTGGGCGCACACTCAACAACGCGTTCATCATCTTGGACGAGGCCCAAAACACCACGCCAGAACAAATGAAGATG
>CANGML010000045.1 GCA_947454585.1 Comamonadaceae bacterium | reverse complement strand
TTGGTGATCGGTTAGTTTCGGTTCGGGACTCCATCGCTTTGTTTTTGTGTTTAAAGGAGTCCCATCCATGGGCAATAAACTGTACGTCGGCAATTTGCCGTATTCGGTACGTGACAGCGATCTTGAGCAGTCTTTCGGACAGTTCGGTTCTGTGACGAGCGCCAAGGTCATGATGGAGCGCGACACAGGCCGCTCCAAAGGTTTTGGTTTCGTAGAAATGGGCAGCGATGCGGAAGCGCAAGCCGCCATCGAAGGCATGAACGGCGCGCCTTTGGGTGGTCGTAGCTTGGTGGTCAACGAAGCACGCCCCATGGAGCCACGCCCCCCCCGCTCTGGCGGTTTCGGTGGTGGTGGTGGTGGCTACGGTGGTGGTGGCCGTGAAGGCGGCGGCGGCGGTTTCCGTAGCCCCTATGGCGGTGGCGGTGCTGGCGGCGGTCGTCGTGAAGGCGGTGGCGGTGGCGGCGGCCGAGGTGGTTTCGGCGGCGGTGGCGGTGGTGGCTACTGATCGATCTGCTTCACGCAAATCAAAAGGCTCCCTAGGGAGCCTTTTTTGATGACGCGTTATTTTTTATCTTTGGGGGGTTGCAGCGTACCGCGCACACGGCCTTTGAGTTGCATCACACGGTCAAGGTTGTCGTAATGCATCGCATCGGCCGTGAAGCGATCGCCACGTCCCCGCACCAACACAACCGGTACATGTGTTTTCACTTGCTCTGTATTAGCGAACAAATGCAAGAAGTCGCTATGCAGTTCACTGCGCGGTGTGACTTGGCCTTGCACGTTTGTCGAAGCCTCTCGCACCACCACGGCTCGCTCAAATAGCTGAACTTCGGAACCATCTGAATTAATCAAACCGCGTTGAGCAGTTGCGGTTGTCAATCGTCCTTCTGCACCCAAAATCCGTATCCGGGGTTTGTCAATTTCAAGCGTGTCAGTGTCTGGAAAATGCCGGCCTTCAATGCCAAGCATTTCACTTTTAAGTTTTCCGTCAGCGCCAAATACCCGAACCGAAAAGTCACGCATGAAATAATCTGGCACATGGCGCGGCGCCGCTTCAAGCTCTGCCTCTCGTGCCTCGGGTGTATTACGCACCAGCCAATAGGTGCTCATGGCCATCAAACCCATCAACACAATGGGCAAATAAACCGACAGGGAATCCCAAGTGCGGCGAACTCGCAACCCCCAAGAAACTTGTGTGCCAACGCTCATGCGATATAGCCGTTGAGCAAATCGGCATAACGACCGCTGGCCACCAGCAACAAGTCGCAGAACTCGCGCACAGCCCCTTGGCCACCTTCGCGTTGGGTCACGTAGTGCGCCACAGCTTTTACTTCGATATGTGCATTGCAGGGAGCACAAGCAAATGTGGCACGCGTCATCACCGCCAAATCTGGCCAGTCGTCACCCATATGCGCTGCTTGCTGCCATTCAAGGCCGAGCTCCGTCAAAATTTCTTGTGCGGCCGGCGCTTTGTCTTCGGTCCCGTAGCGCACATGCGTGATGCCTAACGCTTGCAGTCGAGCGCGCAAGGGGAGGCTGTCTCGCCCCGTGATGACGGCAGGTGTGATGCCCGCTTTTTGCAACATCTTCAAGCCATGGCCATCCAAAGTAGAAAAGCGTTTGATGGTTTCACCGCTTTCCGTGAACAACAAGCCCCCATCCGTGAGAACCCCGTCAACATCGAAGAAGGCCACGCGCACGCCCTGTGCGCGCAACAACAAGGCGGGATCAAAATTGAGCGCAGGGGTATGGGGGTTCATCAAATAACTTTCGCACGCATCAAATCATTGGTGTTGATTGCGCCACACAAGACGCCTTGGTCATCCACCACCAGCACACTGGTGATGCGGTACAACTCCATCAGCTCGGCGGCTTCTGCCGCGAGTGCGCTTGCGCGCACGGTACGCGGACTGACATGCATCACCTGTTGCGCTGTGAGGGCGCGCATGTCGGTACCTTTTTCAATCAACCGACGCAAATCGCCATCCGTAAAAATGCCCAACACATGTTGATGCGCATCGACGATGGCCGATGCGCCCAACCCTTTAGCGCTCATCTCTCGCATCAAATCACTGAAGCTGGTTTCGGGAAGAACGCGTGGTACCGCATCGCCGCTGCGCATCACATCGCTCACATGGGTGAGCAAACGGCGGCCCAAAGCACCTCCAGGATGTGAGCGCGCAAAGTCTTCCGCCTTGAAGCCACGCGCGTCCAACAAAGCCACCGCCAACGCATCGCCCATCGCCATCTGCGCCGTGGTGCTGGCTGTTGGTGCTAAATTGAGCGGACAGGCCTCTTTTAAGACACCCGTGTTCAAAACGATGTCTGCATGGTGGGCAAGGGTCGACTGCGCCCCCCCTGTCAACGCTACCAACGGCACGCCTTGGCGTTTGAGAACAGGCAAGATAGCCGCGAGCTCATCGCTTTCCCCGCTGTTGGAAATGGCTATCACCAGGTCCGTGTCTTTGACCATGCCCAGATCACCATGGCTGGCCTCCGCCGGGTGCACAAACATGGCGGGCGTTCCTGTGGACGCCAACGTGGCTGTCATTTTTCGACCCACATGGCCGCTTTTGCCCATGCCCATCACGACCACGCGTCCCGTGACATTGAGAATCGCTCGAACGGCTCGCACAAAACTGGGCGATAGCCCGTTGCGCAAATAACGAACGGCATCCGCTTCGATCTCTAGGGTCTCGTGGGCCAGTTGCAATATGCGCTGGTCGCTCAATGACTCAGGGGCGCTGGTGCCGTGTGCATGGTTTGGGGTCATGCGCTCATTTTATCGGTGGGGTGGGCTTATTTGCCGATGCAAAAACTGGAGAAGATCACGCCCAACAAATCGTCTGCGGTGAACTCTCCCGTGATCGTGTTGAGCGCGTTCTGACTCAGCCGCAACTCTTCTGCTAGCAGGTCAAGGGCTGGCACTCGCGCGTTTAAGCGCTCGTCCGCGCGCATCAAATGGGCCTCGACCTCATGCAAGGCTCGCACATGACGTTCACGGGCCATAAACATGCCCTCGGCGCTACCGCCTTGCCAACCGACCACCTTGAGCAACTGTTGCCGCAGCGCTGGCAAACCCTCGCCTGTTTTGGCTGACAGGGCGATGTGCGTTGCTTGTCTCCCGCTGCCTTGTTGTGGTGATGTGGCGCTTTCGCCTTGCGTATCGGCTTTGTTCCACAGATGCAACACAGGCACATGGCTCGCCAGCTTTTCCTTCAATGTGTGTTCAATGTGCGTATCGGCTTGGAGATAAGCGACGTCGTCTTGGCGCGTGAGGTCATGCAAAAAAAGCAGCGCATCTGCCTGCGCAATTTGAGCCCATGCACGCGCAATACCAATGCGCTCGACCTCATCCACATCGGGGTGTTCGCGCAGGCCAGCGGTGTCGATCACATGCAAAGGCACGCCATCAATTTGAATGGTCTGCTGCACCACATCACGCGTGGTGCCGGCAATGGGTGTCACGATGGCTAACTCTGCGCCGGCCAAAGCATTCAGCAGCGAGCTTTTACCCGCATTTGGCTGACCCGCAATGACCACGCGAATGCCCTCGCGCAATAAAGCCCCTTGCTTGGTTTGCGCCATCACACGCTCCAAGTTTTGTTGCAAGCGTGTGAGCTGGCCTTGTGCATCGGCTTGCTGCAAAAAATCGATCTCTTCCTCGGGGAAATCCAACGTCGCTTCCACCAACATGCGCAGATGGATGAGCGCATCGCGCAACTGATGTATTTCCTTAGAGAACGCACCCGCTAATGAGCGGCTTGCGCCGCGTGCCGCTGCTTCGGTGCTGGCATCGATCAAATCAGCCACGGCTTCAGCCTGTGCTAAGTCAAGTTTATGGTTCAAGAAGGCACGTTGTGTGAACTCGCCGGGTTGCGCCAAACGTAAACGCTTGAGCAAGGGCTGGTTGAATTCGTCGTTCGCATTGGCAGCGAGCTGCAGACAGCGCGCGAGGATGAGTTGCAGCACGACTGGGCCGCCATGGGCCTGCAACTCCAACACATCTTCACCCGTGTAACTGTGTGGGGCTGGGAAATACAACGCCAACACATGGTCAATAGGGGCGCCCGCGTCATCCAAAAGAGGCAAATAAGTCGCCTCTCGTGGTGTCAACACACGGCCACACAACGCTTGAACCCACGGCGCTAGGTGCTTACCGCTCACACGAACGATGCCGACTGCGCCGCGACCGGGCGCAGTGGCAATGGCAATGATCGGCGCATTTTGTTGTGACAGCATGGCTTGATTGTCCAGAAGAAAGCCCGCCACCCGATGACGGGGGCGGGCTTTCTTCTGTGCTTGTTCTCTTGGTTAAAACTTGGGCAAATTAAATTGCGGGGGCACGCCCATGCGGATGTTAATGAGCCACTGTTGCGCAATCGACAACACGTTGTTGGTGATCCAATACAAAACCAAACCCGCAGGGAAGAAGAAGAACATCACGCTAAATGCCAACGGCATGATCCACATCATCTTGGCCTGCATAGGGTCTGGTGGCGCGGGGTTCAACGCGGTTTGCAGCAATGTAGTGAGCGTCATGACCAGCGGCAAAATGAAGAATGGATCGGGGGCCGACAAGTCGTGTATCCATCCTACCCAAGGGGCATTGCGAATTTCAACGGTTGATAACAACACCCAGTACAACGCAATGAACACGGGAATTTGCAACGCGATGGGCACGCAACCACCCATGGGATTGACCTTTTCCTCGCGATAAATCTTCATCATCTCCATTTGCATTTGCTGGGGGTTGTCTTTGAGACGTTCACGCATTTCCATGATTTTGGGGTTGATGGCTTTCATCTTCGCCATGCTCTGGTACGCGTGCGCATTCAACCAATAAAAGGCCGCTTTGAGCAACACCACCAAGGCGACGATTGACCAACCCCAATTGCCCAAGATCTTGAACAGCTGGTCAAGCAACCAAAACAGGGGCTTGGCCAAAATGGTTAACCATCCATAGTCTTTCACCAACTCTAAGCCGGGGTACAAGGCTTCGAGTTTTTTCTCCTCTTGTGGGCCAGCATAAAACGTGGCCGCGACGCTCTTGGTTTGACCTGGCTTGATGGTTTCTAGTGGGGCAATCATCGTCACGCGATAGCAACAGTCGGGCATGGTTGAGCCGATGTCAACGGCATCCAATGAGATATCGCGATGCATGCCATCAGGCAAAACCCATGCGCTGGCAAAGTAATGCTGCACCATCGCGATGTAGCCCACATTGGATTGTTTTTCGACATCCACTTTTTTCTTTTTGATGTCAGCAAACTCCACCTTTTGATACTTCTTCGCTTCGGTGTAAATCGCGGGACCCGTAAAAGTCGAATAGAACGACGACTCGCCCGCTGGTTTATTGCCATCCCGGACCAGTTGGTAATACAACTGAGGCACCACATCTTGTGTGCCTGTGTTGACCACATCGTGCATCACCGCCATGTCATATGCACCACGTTTGACCGTGTAGGTTTTGACCAACTGCACACCGTTTTGAGGGGCTGATTCAAAGGTAATGGACAGCGCGTTGTCACCTTCTTTGAGCTTGCGTGTGCCAGGGCGAACCGTCATCAAGCTTTTGTGCGTAGGCAGGGCAACACCCGGCGTACTTGAAATCAGGCCTGTTTGAGCGGTATAGATACGGTCTTTGCTGTCGTCCAGCAACACCACATGGCTGCCTGGCTTTTGCTCATCGGCGTGCTTCAACAACTCCACACGCACCAAGGTTGCACCTTCTGTGTCGAAGCTGAGCTTGACGACATCCGTTTCAATCTGAACCAACTCTTTGCTGGTGGTACGGGTTTCAACCACAGGCACCGTCAATACACCCTGCGGCGCCACGGCAGCGGGAACACCCGCCGCCTGTGGAACACCAGACGCGTTGTCGGTCGCAACTTTTGCCTGCTGTGTTGGCGTTGGAAAGAATGTGGCCTTGTTTCCGTTATGGACTTGCCACTGATCCCAAAGCAGGACCATCGAGAAACCAAAAATCACCCACAAAATGGTGCGGCGAATGTCATTCATGAAGTTTTCTTTCCAGAGTTGGAAGTGGTCAAAGAGGTCAAGAAGGCCGGTGGCACGGGGTCGTGCCCACCAGCACACCAAGGGTGGCATCGTGCTAAGCGACGCATCGTCATGTAACTACCTTTTGCTGCACCATGCTGTTCTAAGGCTTGTAGCGAATACATCGAACACGTCGGCTCAAACCGACACGAAGAGCCCAACCATGGACTGAGTAGCAGGCGGTAACCACGCACAAGCCCCAACAGCAATGCTTGCATCATGGGGTAATCACACTGCCAAGCAACTGTTGAAGTTCTTTGCGCACAGCAAACTTAAGTGCGTCAGAAGAAGCGCTGACAAATTGGTGGGCATTGAAACTGGCTCGGAGTCTGACCACATAGGCGGTAGGTTGGAGCCCGTTTTCAAACTCGCGTGACACGGCATGAATTTGACGTCGAATCATGTTCCGTGTGGCAGCGCGCTTTGCCCAACGTTTGGGGGTGAGTGCGCCCATTTTGAGGGTTTTATCTAGCCCAGCCCCTGCCGGTAAGTTGGCCGGCATTTGCCACTGATGCAACACAAAGTGCGAGGTTCGTGCAACAGATCCTGCCGCCATGACGGCCTGAAATTCTGACCACTGCTTCAGACGTTCCACGGCGCTGGGGTCGCGGCGCTGCTCAGCGGGCAAAAATTAGACAGCCAAACGCTTGCGGCCTTTGGCACGACGTGCGTTGATCACAGCACGGCCGCCGCGTGTTTTCATACGGACCAAAAAGCCGTGGGTACGGGCGCGGCGAGTTTTAGAAGGCTGGTAAGTGCGTTTCATAATTTTTCCAAAAAGCTAAGCCCTGAAGAGATCAGGGAAACCGACGATTATCTCAAATTTTTGAGTCGATCATTGATTTTTATCCACACTCTTGTGACCTTTCGTCTTTTTCAGTGTGCATGCTTTTGGTTGCCCTGTGGATAATTTTTTGATAAAGTGCGTGTTTGCTCGCTGGCATCTGGCAGCTATCCACAGAAAAATATCCATGAGTTTGGCGCCACCATCTACTGCTTCCAACGACCTTTTGCCTCCTTCAGGCGGTGGTTTGTGGCAAAGTTGCGTCGATCAATTGGCGCAGGAATTGCCAGAACAACAGTTCAACACGTGGATCAAACCTTTGGTTGCTAACGTCGCAGACGACGTCAGCAAAGTCGTGATTTATGTTGGAAATCGCTTCAAGTTGGATTGGATTCGTGCGCAATATGCGAACCGTATTGCCAGTTTGTTGCAACAAATTCATGGCCATTCGATTCAAGTTGAGTTAGCGATTACTCCCAAAGAAACCCCCGTCAGAATTAAGGCTGTTCCATTTTCTCAAGAGCTTGAATCCTTGCCTGAGAGTTTTGTTGGGCTGGAAGAAGGGATTCCTACTGGCCCTCGTACACGCCTCAATACCGCCCTGACGTTTGACACCCTGGTTGAAGGAACAGCCAACCGGATGGCACGCGCAGCCGCCATGCATGTGGCCACCATGCCTGGTCAGCTTTACAACCCCTTGTTCATCTATGGTGGGGTGGGCTTGGGCAAAACACATTTGATGCATGCCGTTGGCAACAAACTACTGGCTGAACGTCCAGATGCCAAAGTTCTCTACATCCACGCTGAACAGTTTGTTTCGGATGTGGTTAAAGCCTACCAACGCAAAACTTTTGACGAATTCAAAGAACGTTATCACTCGCTGGATCTTCTGTTGATCGACGATGTGCAGTTCTTTGCTAACAAAGAACGCACCCAAGAAGAATTTTTTAATGCTTTTGAAGCGCTTTTAGCCAAAAAATCTCACATCGTGATGACGAGTGACACCTATCCAAAGGGCCTCACGGATATTCATGAGCGCTTAGTTTCGCGGTTCGATGCCGGATTAACGGTTGCCATTGAACCACCCGAGCTCGAAATGCGTGTGGCGATTTTGATCAGCAAATCACGCACCGAAGGCTCTGAAATGCCTGAAGAAGTTGCCTTCTTCGTCGCCAAGAATGTGCGTTCCAACGTCCGCGAACTTGAAGGGGCGCTCAGAAAAATATTGGCTTATTCGCGCTTCAACCAAAAAGAAATCTCCATCCAACTGGCTCGAGATGCCTTGCGCGATTTGCTTTCTATCCAAAATCGCCAAATTTCTGTAGAAAACATACAAAAAACGGTAGCTGACTATTACAAGATCAAAGTGGCAGACATGTACTCGAAGAAGCGGCCTGCATCGATTGCCCGTCCGCGACAAATTGCCATGTACCTTGCCAAAGAATTGACGCAAAAAAGTCTTCCAGAGATAGGTGAGCTGTTTGGTGGACGAGATCACACCACGGTGTTGCATGCGGTCCGAAAAATCAGTGCGGAGCGCCAACAAATGGCAGACCTCAACCAACAATTGCATGTTTTAGAACAAACACTCAAAGGCTAAAGAACCGAAAGAACAACCCTGTGGATGTTTTCTGCATAACAGCAGACTTATCCACAGCAAACTTGAAAGTGCAAAGTTATCCAGTTTCCAACGACAGCAAAAGAGCAGACTTGCCAACACCTTTGAAGTCGCGTCAAGTACTTGAAAAAAAAGAGGAAAATGCTGTTGTCCACAGAAATATGCTTTGCTTACCTACTACTACTACTTTAAATAAAGAAAACAAGAGGAAGAGATGATCGTACTGAAAGCAACACAAGACAAAGTTTTGTCTGTTCTCCAATCTGTTGCAGGCATCGTAGAGCGCCGCCACACGCTGCCTATCTTGGCCAATGTATTGATTCGTAAAACGGGCAGTGCATTGCAGTTGACGACCAGTGATTTAGAAATCCAAATTCGCACAACAGCAGAGCTAGATGGTGACGCTGGTAACTTCACCACCACAGTCGGTGCTCGCAAGTTGATTGATATTTTGCGGACCATGCCCTCCGACCAAACCGTCAGTTTGGAATCGAATCAAAATAAATTGATTTTGAAGGGCGGTAAAAGTCGCTTCACATTACAAAGTCTCCCCGCAGAAGATTTCCCACTGGTGCAAGAAGCAGCAAACTTTGGTCCTTTATTCAGCGTGCCGCAAAAGACGTTGAAAGAGTTGTTGCATCAAGTGTCGTTTGCGATGGCTGTGCATGACATCCGTTATTACTTGAATGGTATTTTGTTTGTGGCCGAGGGCAAGCAACTCAGCTTGGTGGCTACTGATGGCCATCGTTTGGCTTTTGCATCAGCGACTTTGGATGTAGAAGTACCACGCCAGGAAGTTATCTTGCCGCGCAAAACAGTGCTTGAAATGCAGCGCTTGTT
>CANGML010000044.1 GCA_947454585.1 Comamonadaceae bacterium | reverse complement strand
TTCGTGTTCGTTTTTACAAGCGGTGACGCAACCGTTGCACTCGATGCAACGCTCTGCGTCACAGATAAATTTCATGCGTGCCATTTAATTCTCCTTAGGCGCGTTCGATGTCGCAGACGGTGGTTTTGGTTTCTTGCATCATGGTGACGCTGTCATAACCATAGGTGGTGGCCGTGTTGACCGCTTCACCACGCACCACAGGCGCTGCGCCCTTGGGGTAGTACTTGAGCATGTCTTCGCCTTGCCAACGCCCTGAGAAGTGGAAGGGCATCCACACTGTTTCCACATCGACGCGTTCTGTGACCAAGGCCTGCACGTTCAGGCGAGCACCGGTAGGGCTCTTCAACCACACGCGCTCGCCATTACGAATACCACGCTTGGAAGCTGTCGCGGGGTTGATTTCCACAAACGCTTCTTGTTGCAACTCGGCCAACCAAGGGTTGGAACGGGTCTCTTCGCCGCCACCTTCGTACTCGACCAAACGACCTGAGGTGAGGATGAGGGGGAACTTTTCGTGCACCTTGTCGGCGATGTTTTTGTCTTGGATCGTTTTGTACAAGGTGGGCAGACGCCAGAACGCTTTTTTGTCAGCGTGTGTGGGGTACTTTTCCATCAAGTCAGGACGCGTGCCATACAAAGGCTCGCGGTGTTGGGGGATCGGATCTGGGAAGTTCCACACCACGGCACGCGCTTTGGCGTTGCCAAAGGGGTGGCAACCGTGGTTTTGCATGAACACGCGGATCATGCCGCCCGAGTTGTCGGTTTTCCAGTTCTTGCCTTCGGCCAAGGCCTTTTCAGCATCGGTGAGCTCACCCCACCAGCCCAGCTTTTTGAGCAGCACATGGTCGAGTTCAGGGTAGCCTGTCGTGATGTCGGCACCTTTGGAATGCGAACCATCTTCGGCCAGCAAGTTCTTACCTTCCCGCTCCACACCAAAGTTAGCGCGGAAGTTACCGCCACCTTCCATGACGTGTTTAGAGGTGTCGTACAAGTTAGGCGAGCCTGGGTGCTTGAGTTCAGGGGTGCCCCAGCAAGGCCAAGGCAAGCCAAAGTAGTCACCGCCGAAGTCGTAACCCGTTTCTTTGTCTTTGCCGCCTTTGGACTTGAGGGTCTTCACGTCGAACAAGTGCATGTTCTTCATGTGGGCCTTCAAACGCTCGGGGCTTTGACCGGTATAGCCAATAGTCCAAACCGACTTGTTGATCTCGCGCAGGATGTCTTCGACCATGGGTTCGTCCATGCCCTTGACTTTTTGCAGCTTGTAGTTCTTCACCAGTTCAGGACCGAAGCCAAGCTTTTGCGCCAACTGATACATGATCATGTGGTCAGAGCGGCTTTCCCACAAAGGCTCGATGACCTTCTCACGCCATTGAATCGAACGGTTCGATGCCGTGCATGAGCCACTGGTTTCAAACTGCGTGGCAGCAGGCAGCAAATACACCGCGCGATTGGGGTTGAGGTCTTCGGCTTTGCCGGGCATGGCTGCCATGGCGGCCGTGGCCGATGGATAGGGGTCAACCACCACCAACAAGTCGAGCTTGTCCATGGCGCGCTTCATCTCCAAACCACGGGTTTGTGAGTTGGGCGCATGGCCCCAATAGAACACCGCCTTGAGGTTGCTGTCTTGGTCAATCAGCTCATTCTTCTCCATCACGCCGTCAATCCAGCGCGACAAGGTGATGCCAGGCTTGCTCATCATCGCTGGGGACGCAAAGCGGCCTTTGATCCAATCAAATTCAACACCCCAGGCTTTGGCGAAGTGCTTCCATGAACCCTCGACCAAGCCGTAGTAGCCAGGCAATGAGTCAGGGTTAGGGCCCACGTCAGTCGCGCCTTGCACGTTGTCGTGGCCACGGAAAATATTGGTGCCGCCGCCGGACTTGCCGATGTTGCCCAAAGCCAACTGCAAGATGCAAGAGGCGCGCACGATGGCGTTGCCCGTGGTGTGCTGGGTTTGGCCCATACACCACACAATGGTGCCTGGGTTGTTTTCGTGCAGCATCTTGGCCACGAGGGTCACCTGCTCAGGCGACACGCCGCAGACCTCTTCGACTTTGTCGAGTGTCCACTTGGCCATGACTTCTTCTTTGACCTTGTCCATGCCGAACACACGGTCGTTGATGTACTTTTTGTCTTCCCAGCCGTTCTTAAAGATGACGTGCAAAAGACCAAACAAGAAAGCGATGTCTGAGCCTGAGCGAATGCGCACGTACTCATCGGCCTTGGCTGCTGTGCGTGTGAAACGTGGATCGACCACGATCATCTTGCAACCGTTTTCTTTGGCGTGCAGCATGTGCAACATCGAGACGGGATGCGCTTCGGCTGCGTTAGAGCCGATGTACATCGCGACCTTGCTGTTTTGCATGTCGTTGTACGAGTTGGTCATCGCGCCATAACCCCAGGTATTGGCCACACCCGCCACCGTGGTGGAGTGACAAATACGGGCCTGGTGGTCACAGTTGTTGCTACCGAAGTAGCTGACAAACTTGCGCAGCAAGTAGGCTTGTTCGTTGTTGTGCTTGGAGGAGCCAATCCAATAGACGCTGTCTGGGCCAGATGATTTGCGCAACTCAAGCAATTTGGCGCTGATCTCGTCAAGGGCAGTTTCCCAGCTGATGCGCTCGTACTTGCCATTGACCAGCTTCATGGGGTAGCGCAAACGGAACTCGCCGTGGCCATGCTCGCGCAAAGCCGCTCCTTTGGCGCAATGGGCGCCGAGGTTGATGGGCGAATCAAACACAGGCTCTTGGCGCACCCAAACGCCGTTCTCCACCACCGCGTCTACCGCGCAGCCCACCGAGCAATGGGTACAAACGGTGCGCTTGACTTCAATCTTGCTTGCGCCGCTGCTAGAGAAGGTGCCCGAAGCATTGGCTTTCTTGACCAAGCTCAGCTGCGTGGCAGCCAGGCCCACGCCAATGCCCAAACCTGAACGGCGCAAGAAACCACGACGGTCAAGGGTGGGCAAGGCTTGTGACAGTCCACGGTGCAAACGGTCAACAAATGCTGAACTGCCTGAAGCGCGGGGAGAAGAATCGGTTTTACGGGTCAACAACATAGGGACACCTTTAGACGCGTGTGGTTTGGTAGTAACGCTTGACGTGTTCGCTCAAGCTGTAGCCCCCGCCGTTTTCTGGCGCAGGGGGGAGTTTGTTCACGTCAGCCGCAGGGGTATTGAGGCCCGGCATGGCCGTCACCGCGGCTGCGGCGGCACCTGCCGCAGCAGCACCCATAAAAAAACCACGGCGCGATGGTGTCACTTGATCTTTGACTTGTTCTTTTGGCATGAATGGCTCCTCTTGTGATCGGACGTATGCACGACTTTGCATACTGTACACATCTAGAACTTAGGTTCAAGATGTAAAACCCTAAATAACTCTATAAATGGTTTGAAAAGAATTCAAAGTTGTTAATTTCTGTCACCCAGGCGTCTCTAGGCTGCGCCTAGTTTTAGGACAGCATGTCAAAGGCCTGCGACTCCACTTGAATAAAACCACGCGTTAAATCTGCCAAGGCTGAATAAAACCTGGCTCGGGGCGTTGCCTGAACGGCGTCACAAAACGCGGGGACCCAGGTTTGTACGTGGGCGGCAAAGAACTTCGCCTGCTGGGTGAGGTTGGAGACGGACACATCATCGCCCGCCACCAAAAAGCGCATCACCTCAAACACATAAGACACATGGTCTTCGGTTTCCGACATGGTGGTGTCATCACGCCCCAAACCTAGCGCCACAAGGTCGGTGCGCAATTGCGCCAAAGGTTTTTCGTTCAAAAAACCAGTCAAAAAATGCGAGGCGTACACATAGACCTCTGGCTTGCCCACGCCACCAAACAAGGTGTGGTGCTCGTTTTGAATGCTCATGTCATCCATCTCGCGGGCCACCCCCACCAGATGGCGCCAGGGCTCTTCGAGAAATCCACCAGAGGTCGGGGCCTCCGTGGCGGCCACACGCAATTGCGCCAGCAATTCCGGACGAGCGGGCGCGTAAAACAACTCCGAGATCAAACCATACAGCTCAGCGCGTGCGGTTTCTTCATCAAGGGCAGAGGACAGGTGAGGTTCAGTCATACAACTACGTTAGAGAATTTTTTGTTCGTCGCCGGCCGAGTAAATGTCAATCACGCGGCAATCGCCACACATCTTCAGGCGCTCCAGCGCAGCACCTTGGAACATCGAATGGCCAGCCAGCTTGCCGATCATGGCCTCGATGCCTTTGAGCGTGCCGAACGGCTTGTGGCAGCGCACGCAACCGTAGGGTTGGGTCTCGTTGAGCACACGCACTTCTTTGCGTTGCGGGGTGAGCGACAAACGCGGCACCAGGGTGAGCGCTTTTTCCGGGCAAGTGCTGACGCACAAGCCGCACTGCACGCAGTTCTTTTCGACAAAACGCAACTGAGGTGCTTGCTGGTTGTCTTGCAAGGCATTGGCAGGACAAGCACTGACACAGCTCATGCACAAGGTACAGCTGTCCTTGTTCACGTCCACCGAGCCCAACAAGGCGCCGTCCTTGGGCAAGGCCAAGGCGTCGGGCGCTGCCGCAGTTTTGAGAACGGGCGCATGCGCAAGAAGATGGTCTATCACCAAGCTCAACGTGCTGCGCTTTTCCGCCGTGACCGCAAACGTGGCGGCAGGCACGGTGCTGCTCAGGCGCTGCTTGCCCGTGGTGAGGCGTTGCAATTCGGTATCCAACTCGGTGGCTTGCGTGGCATGCACCAACTGCACAGGCATATGACCTGCCTTGGCATAGCCCAAGCCTTCGAGCATCGCCTGTGCCTGCGCCATTTGCGCCTGCAACCCCTCGGTGTACTGCGGTGCTTCTTCTGCGGTGTGCAGCACCAAGACCTGCGCTGCGCCATAGGCCAGGGCCGTCAACCACACGTCCAAACCTAGGCTCGCGGTGTGCCACAGCCCCACGGGAATCACATGCGCAGGCAAACCTTGCGCCACCTTGAGTTGTGCGGCTCGGCCCAGCGCGTTGACCAAGGCTTGACCCGCGTCTTGGCTGTGCAGCAAGATAACGGCATCTTTGCCGCCCGCTTTTTGATACGTGTTCAGCAGCGTTTTCAGCTTCACGCCTTGTTCACTGGCGCGCGGGTAGGCATAGGTCAGTGCACCCGTGGGGCACACCGTGGTGCAAGCACCACAACCCACACACAGATTGGGGTTCACTTTGATTTGCTGTCGTGACTTGTCAGAACTCACCGCCTCGGCAGAGCAAATGTCCACACAGGCGTTACAGCCTACTTTTTCGTTGCGGCTGTGTGCGCACAGCTTTTGTTTGTAGACAAAAAACTTGGGCTTTTCAAACTCGCCCACCAGCTCGCGCAAGCGCAGCAAGTTGGCGGCGCTGGCACCACGGAAATAGCCTTGGGGCAAGGCGTGGCGGTTAAACGCACTGGACTCGCGCAAGTCGAGCACCAAATCAAACTCAGCCGTTTCTTCTTGCGCTTCGCGTTGGAAGTTGATGGCGCCGATGGCACCACAAGCAGTCACGCAATCGCGGTGTGCGCTGCACTTGGTCAAATCAATTTGGTAATCCAACCCTATCGCCTGCTCGGGGCAAGCCGCCACACAGGCGTTGCAGCGTGTGCAGACATCCAGGTCAATCGGGTTGTTGTTTTGCCAAGTGAGCTTGAAGGCACCCAGCCAGCCGTCGACGCGCAGCACGTGGCCACCCAGAACTGGGAAGCGACGGTTTTGCGCACCGCCTGCCGCGCCAGCGCCTTGGGTAAAGATCGTCACATCCAAGGTATCGGCCAGCAGCGCCGCAGCTTGTTCAGCTTGATCGAGTTGACCCAAGATCAAGACGCGGCCAGCACTTTTGTAGGTCACCGTGGGCACTGGCTCGGGGTCGGGCAAATGCGCGGCAGCTAACAAAGCTGCAATTTTGGGCGATGCGTTGTGGGCGTCACGGCTCCAGCCACCCGTTTCACGAATGTTGACGAACTTGATGACCGAGGTCTTGGCTGGCGCTTGCATGGCCAGCTCGCCAAACAATCGTTGCTCTTGGGTGCACGCCACCACCACATCGTCGGTGCCTTGCACCGCTTGAATGAAGGCGCCCGCTTCACGACGGCACAGGGCAGTATGCAGCGTGAGGGGTTCAGACAGGCTCTGACCCAGTGCCTTCGGGTCGAGAGGCTGGGTCTGGTTGCAGTCGCAAATCAGCGTGGTCATGCGTGTGGGGCTCAGGGTTGGAATTGTTTTCAACAGGTGCGGACTGTGCCACGACTTGGGCCGAATCATCGGTGTCGTCAAACAGGTTCAGTGTTTTGGCACTGGTCATTTGGCGCAGCAGGGCCAGCGGTAAGGGGTCGGGCAAGCCGTAATCATCGATGTAGATGTCCATGCGGTCCATCACATTGAAGTGCGGATCTGCAAAGAGTTTTTTCATCGCCGCGTTTTTCACATCAGGCGCAACGCCTTGGGCCATGAAGCCAGTGAAGTCCGACTCGGGCGTCAACTGCTCGGTGTCCGCGAGGGTGGGCGCGGGAACCTGGGGAGGCGTTTCGGCTGCCAGAGGCGTGACGCTGGCAGCCGAAGTCGATGGCAAGGGCGAAGGCGCGGTTGGCTCATCCAGAACGCGGCCTTCGCGCACCTCGGCTTTGCGACGCGACCAACGGCTTAAGAAGCCGGAAGATGGGTCGTCATTGGCCATGACCACCTCCGTTGTGCTGGCCACCGCCACGGATTTTTTCAGTGCTCACAGAAGCTGGTTTACCAAAGCGGTCCTGCAAAGGCCTGAAGCTGTCAGGGCGTTTGCGGCGCTTGGCTTCCACCACCCAGTGTTCGTTCATGAATTCCGTCATCCATGACACCACCTCAGCTGGCGCTGGGACTTGGTCCACGTTTTCTTGTGCGTCCAACCACCGGCCTGCATCGTGGTAGCTCAGGCTCACCATGGTGGGCACGGCCATGACTTCATCACTGAGGTGCGGCTCTTCTTCCATGCGCCACAGCACAAACCAGCAGGGCGCAGGGGACGAAGCATTCAGGTAGTAGCCCTCGGCATCGTCGCGAAACAGTTCGACCGTGAAGCCCGGGTGCAACCACACTTGCTCGTCATCGGTCTGGCGCAAGCAGCGGGGCTCGGTGCCAAAGTGCTCGGCATGCGGCACCACATCGTGCCCCGTCACGTCGTGCAACACCCAGCGCCAAGGCTGCCAGCGGCTCATCTCACCAGGCACGCGCTCTCGGCGCATGAGCACGGCGACTTGAAGGCTGGGGCGTTGCGACATGGCTGAGGTCAAGTCTCTTTCGAGATTTTGATGCTGGGGAACTTGCTCGAAAAGTCTTTGGCTTTCGCCGCGATCTTCACCGCCACTTGACGCGCCACGGCTTTGTAGATGCCGGCCACTTCACCGTCAGGGTCGGCCACCACGGTGGGCTTACCGCTGTCAGCTTGCAAGCGAATTTGCATGTTGAGGGGCAATGCGCCTAGGTAGTCCATGCCATCTTTTGCGGCCAACTTCTTGCCACCGTCTGCGCCGAAGATGTGTTCGATGTGGCCGCAATTCGTGCACACATGAACCGCCATGTTTTCAACCAAGCCAAGGATAGGCACGCCCACCTTCTCAAACATCTTGATGCCTTTTTTAGCGTCCAACAAGGCAATGTCTTGCGGTGTGGTGACGATCACCGCGCCCGTCATGGGCACGCGTTGGCTGAGCGTGAGTTGGATATCGCCCGTACCGGGGGGCATGTCGACAATCAAATAATCCAAGGCCTTCCAGTTGGTTTGGCGCAGCAGCTGCTCCAGCGCTTGGGTGGCCATGGGGCCGCGCCAGATCATGGCTTCGTCTTGGTCCACCAAGAAACCGATGGACATGACTTGCACACCATAGTTCTCGAGGGGGTCCATGGTTTGGCCATCGCTGCTCTCGGGCCGGCCTTCAATGCCCATCATCATGGGCTGGCTGGGGCCGTAGATGTCGGCGTCGAGCAAACCCACGCTGGCCCCTTCGGCGGCGAGGGCCAAGGCCAAGTTGGCCGCCGTGGTGCTCTTGCCCACGCCGCCCTTGCCCGAGGCCACGGCAATGATGTTTTTGACTTGCGGCAACAACGCCACACCGCGTTGGGCCGCGTGCGCCACGATGTTCATGGTGATGTTGGCCGACACGTTGTCCACGCCCGCCACCCCCTTAGCAGCGGCAATCAGTTCTTTGCGAAAACCTGCAATTTGGCTCTTGGCGGGGTAGCCCAGCACCACATCAAACGACACATCACCGCCATTGATTTGCAGGTTTTTCAACACTTTGCTGCTCACAAAGTCTTTGCCCGTGTTGGGGTCAATCACGGTTTGCAGGGCTGCGGTGAGGGTTTGTTCGTTCAAGGCCATAAGAATTCTTTTACATAAGCTGGATTGCGCGCAAGTCTAGCGCGGGGCATTTGACCGCAGCGTGGGTCAGTCAACAGAAAGCGCGCTTTAGTTTTGACGCGCCACCCAATAAGCAGCGCCCTCAGCGCCGTAGCGCTCATCGTGCGGCACATGGGGTTCAAGCTCGAAAATCGAGCCCGGCACCAAGTGCTGCGTCTGACCATGCAGGGTCAGCCACATCTCGCCGCGTGTGAGCACGGCATGCACTCCAAACGGGTGGGTGTGGGTGTCAAGCACGGTGTGGGGCGCCCACTCACGCTCGATCACTTCGTCATAGCCCGCGGCCAGGGCTTTTTGGCGGAATTCATCAAAGCTGGGTAAGTTCATGGGCTGATTGTCCAGGAACTAAAATTCGCCCCTTCGCCCTAAGGTCTTGTTTCCAAATGTCTCAGCGCCAGCTTTTTGTCACCACCGCCCTGCCCTACGCCAATGGCAACTTCCACATCGGTCACATCATGGAGTACATCCAGGCCGACATCTGGGTCAGGTTCCAGCGCATGCAGGGCCATCACGTCGACTTCGTGGGCGCGGACGACACCCACGGCGCGCCCATCATGATTGCGGCCGAGAAGGCAGGCATCACGCCGCAACAGTTTGTGGCCAACATCGCCGCCGGCCGCAAGCCTTACTTAGATGGCTTTCATATCCAGTTTGACAACTGGCACAGCACCGACGCGCCCGAGAACCACGAACTGGCCCGCCAGATTTACCGTGACCTGCGCGACATCCCCGAATCACAAGGCGGCTCGCTGATTGAGCGCCGCACGATTGACCAGTTCTTCGATCCCGAGAAGAACATGTTCTTGCCCGACCGCTTCATCAAAGGCGAGTGCCCCAAATGCCACGCCCACGACCAGTACGGCGACAACTGCGAGGTGTGCGGCGCGGTCTACGCACCCACCGACTTGATCAACCCTTTCTCCGCCTTGTCGGGCGCCAAGCCTGAGCTGAAAAGCTCAGAGCATTTCTTCTTTAAATTGTCTGACCCACGCTGCGTTGAGTTCCTCGAACAGTGGACCCAAGACGGCAAGTTGCAACCCGAAGTGGCCAACAAAGTCAAAGAATGGTTCACCGTGCGCACCAACCCCGAT
>CANGML010000043.1 GCA_947454585.1 Comamonadaceae bacterium | reverse complement strand
CCCATTGTTGGGAAAGCTCCGCACCGACTGTGCGGGCTGCTGTTTCGGTGAATGAGCCTGCAGCAAAGGGCACGATGATGCGAATGGGTTTATTCGGCCATGCACTTTGTGCAACGGCTGCTTGCATCAAGATCAGCGCGAGGCTGGAAAAAATAAACTTTAACGTGAATCGCAGCATAGGTGTCCTTGGTGCTCAGAGATGAAGGGTGGTTCGCAATTGGTGCGCAGTTGCTTGGATAGAAGACAACACAGGGCGGCCAAATTCAGCACTTAAGCTGTGCAAGATGTCGAAGGTCGGCAGTTGAGAGCATGCAATGAACATGGCATCGCATGCATCTGTCATCACCAGACGCGCCATGTCTGCAACCTCGGTGGAGGTGATGCGGCCCAGAGCCTCGACATTGGGTGCACGAAGGCTGTCAAAGGCGACCACGTCAATGCCACCGTCTGCTAAAAATCGTTTGAGCTGCTCATTTACTTCGTCGTGGTAGGGCGTGACTAACCCGATGCGTTGAGCCCCCCGTGCCTGCAAAGCCAGCACCATCGAGCGCGCGGTGGTGACCACAGGTTTGCCAATTTCTTGTGTCAGCGCTTTGCAAAGATCGTCATCACCCTGCGCACCAGATAAAAAGCTCGCTGCGGTACACCCATAAGCTAAGCCTTGAATAGGTTCGCCTTTCAGCGTCTGCGCCAAGGCTAGTGCTTGTGCTTTGTAGGCGGGAATGGTCTCGCGTGTGAGCAAGCCTTGGCCACGCGGAATTTTGAGGGTTTGGCAATCTATGCCTTTGGGAAGCCATCCCAGTAACTCTGTTGCCATGGTGGTGTTGTTGATGGGGACCATCAAGGCGATGCGGGGTGTGGTGCTCATACGGGGGCGACGCGTCTGGTCAGTGAATGGTCTTGTTGGCGAATGCCAGCGAAAAGAGGGCGCCAGTGGAGGGCACGAATTTCGCCAAACTCTTGGGGCAAACGGTTCCACTGCCAGCCACCATCATGGCTGACGAACACTTGCCCTAAATTTGTACACGCCCACAAGCTCATGGGCTGCGTGGGGTGGGTTGCCACAGTCCATACCGTGCTGTTGGTGGTGCCCGGTAAAACAACTTCTTGCCAATGTGTGCCAAAGTCTTGGCTCATCAGAAGGCGGCCGCGATTACCCGGTGGTCCATTGCCATTGGTGAGGAACACCACGCCTGTGTTGTCCAGCCTCGGCACGATGGCACGCGTGTACTGCCACGGCGACTCAATCTCCTGAAATTCCCAGAGCAGGCCGCCGTCCTTACTGCGGTGCAAGCCTTGGTTGGTGGTGGCATACATCAGGCGTTGCCCATCCGGTTTATCCAAAATCGCCATGCCGTGGACATCCGCAGAGACTAAGCCTTGATCTCTGGCTTGCCAAGTATCACCGCCATCGTGGCTCACGTAGATGCCACCAATTTCAACCGTGAGCCACAGAGTTTGTGGATCCATGGGGTCAAACACAATCTGAGTGACACGTGTGGCCCCCATGTTGATCGTTGAGAATTGTTGAAGACCAGGAACACTCAATGTTTGCCAAGTTTTACCAGCATCCATGCTGCGGCAAATACCGGCGGGGCGACTACCGATGAACCACAGTTGTGGATTCGAGGGGTGAATGGCAACGGCCCACACATCTTGCAAAGGCGAGTCAATGGGAGACCAACGTGCCGTAGCTTCATGCCACTGAAAAAGTCCCATATCCGAGCCTGCAAGAAGCCAGTCTGGGTGTTGTGCGTGGCTGGCAAAGCTCCAGACGCGAGCTTCTAGGTACATGCCGGAATGGCTGTTGGGGTGCACCCACGTTGTACCGCCATCCTCACTGAACCATGCTGAATGACCAGCAGTGCCAACATAGACATACGGTTGCAGATTCATATGCAGTTTCGTCCTTGCAGAAGGGTGTTAAATTCCGTCAGCGGATGATAGAGACTATAAAAACCGAACCCGTCATGAAGGAGACAGCCGTGTTGAAAATGAAGCAATGGGGTGTTGGATTTGTTTTAACTGGCCTGTGTGTGCTGGGCGCTCTCGCACAAGCCTTTCCTCAAAAACCAGTCAGAGTCGTGATCGGGTTCCCACCTGGAGGCGGTATTGACATGGTGGCCCGATTGATCGCGCCTAAGCTCTCTGAGTCACTTGGACAGACCGTGGTGATTGACAATCGCCCTGGTGCGAATGGCGTCTTAGCCATGGACCATGTGGCGAAATCTGCGCCCGATGGTCACACCTTGTTTCTAGGGACGCTGGGTAATCTAAGTATCAATCCTTCGTTCTACCCCAACTTACCGTTTTCAGTTGACAAACAGTTCATGCCTGTGACCGAGGTAGCTTCTTTGTCTTTTGTTTTATTCACGAATCCTAACGTTCCTGCTAATACGCTGCCTGAGCTTGTGGCTTATGCCAAAGCCAACCCGGGTGTGTTGAACTACTCCTCCAGCGGTGCGGGTGGCTTGCCGCACTTGGCGGGTGAGTTGTTCAGTGCAGCGCTCGGTTCAAAAATGGTCCATATTGCCTACAAAGGCAGTGCACCCAGCATCAGCGATGTGATGGCTGGCCAAGTACAAATGACTTTTGAAGCTGCGGCCGCAGGGGCTCAGCAACTCAAGGCAGGGCGCTTGAAAGCGCTGGGGGTCACTGGCAGCAAGCGGGTCGCCTTTTTGCCAGATGTGCCCACGGTGCAAGAAGTGGTGCCTGGTTTTGAAGTCCTCAATTGGTATGGATTGGTTGCACCTGCAGGCACGCCTAAAGACACTATTCGTAAACTGCAACAAGACATTGCCAAAGTCATGGCCTTGCCAGAAATTCGCGACAAGATGGTCGCAATGGGCACTGACCCTGTGGGATCCACACCAGAGGAGTTTGGCCTGTACATCAAGAGTGAAACTACCAAGTGGGGGCGCATCATTCGAGACGGGAATATTCGCCCAGATTGAAGAAGATTTACGAGTCTTTCTGAGAGATGGGGCGCGAGTCGGGTTACAATATTTAGATCGGGGCGTAGCGCAGCCTGGTAGCGCATCTGGTTTGGGACCAGAGGGTCGTAGGTTCGAATCCTATCGCCCCGACCATAAAAATAAAAAAGGCCTCGTTTGCGAGGCCTTTTTTTATTGCTGTCCGTAGCTCAGTTGGATAGAGCAACAACCTTCTAAGTTGTGGGTCACAGGTTCGATTCCTGTCGGACAGGCCAATTTCCTAGGCCCATGCTCAGTTGAACAGCCAATCGGGGTTCAACGCCACGTAGCAGCTTTTCTCACCCAGCAATTGCCCTTCGGGGCTCACGCAGAAATTGGCGCGGCGGAATTTTTTCTCGTCGGTCAGCACATACGATCTGAAGACCTCTTTGCTCTTGATGCCTGTTTTGTCTTTGGGGTGCAGCATCATCAAACGCGTGGCGCCGCATTCGCCTTTTTTGATGCACTCTTTCTCGGCTTTGTCATCGACATAGAACTCGATATAGACGGCGCCAGGAAACTTGGTTTTAGCTTTGGCGACTTTGACCATGCAGGGCATGTCCTGAGCACGAGGCAAACCCATGCGGTCCGCAAAGGTGTTCATCTCAGCAAGGACGGTATCGCGGTATTTCGTCGTCACGGTTTTGTAGCAAACAAAATAGTCTGCATAGGCATTGCTAAAGACGACCGGTGTCAAGGGCCTGTTATTGCCGTCCAGTTTGATGATGGACGCGTCATAAACAGCGCTGAGGGCAGGAGGCGCTGGCTTCTTTTTGTCTTTGCCATGCGCATCGCCATGTCCGCCACCGTGTGCATCTTTCTTGGCGTCCTTCTTAGGGTCGCCATGGCCATCGTCTTTCTTCTTTTCGTCTTTTTTAGGCGCGTCGTGGCCATCATCTTTTTTGGCTTTGGGATCGGGTTTGCCGTGATCATCCTTGGCCGGCGGTTTGGGGGGCTCTTTGGGCTCCTCTTTGGGCACTTCTTGAGGCTCTTCAAACTTGGGCTTGGCAACCCGTTTGTAGATGTAACCGCCGCGTCCTAACTCGCCCTCTTCCTCGACGTAGTCGAATTTGGGCTTAGGCGGTTCCTCTTTCGCCGCCTTTTTCGGGGGGTCGCTCGCAAGCGCTGAGGGGCTGAAAAAGCCCGTCAGAACGCATGAAATCGCAAGGATGATGGAGAAAGAAAAACGCATATCCCAAGAAGATCGGCTTTTCAAGGGCGGTCTTTAGGACACAGCTTAAAAAAGGCTAGGGAACGGTGTAGCAAGTCGTGTCTTCATGCAACTTGCCTTTGTCCGTCACACATTGCTGAGAAATGAGTTTGCGTGACATATCAGACAAGAAGTAGGACCGGTACAAGACTTTGTCTTTGGGGATCAGGCTGATGCTGCGAAACACAGGGCATTGCTCATTTCGAACGCATGCGGTGAGCCGTTGCTGATTGACATACAGGTGAATGTTGATGCGGCCTGGTGTCAAGCTTTTCTCGGTGCCAATGCTCACGACACAGGCATCGCCTTTGACGAAGGGCAGATCGACCAATTCGGCAAAGTAATTCATTTCTGCAACGACCAACTCACGAAACCAAGGCGCCACAATACCATTGCAATCGTAGTAGTCGAGCTTGGTGGTGTGAACCAGCAGCTCGGTGTAGGGACGATTTTTAGGTCCGAGCAGCAGCATGGGTTCACTGCCCGTTTGCGGAGGACGCGCCAAGATTGCGCGTGGCGCGCCGGTTTTGTCTTGCGCGAGGGCTCCCGTCCAGACAGACAAGAGCAAGCAGGTCAACAGGCAAAACTTAGTAAACATAGGTAGGTTCAATGAACAATCGGTTGCAACAGGGATAACTTTATCAGTTATGGGTCATGCTCAGGGTGAATCAAGTAATGTGCTTCTGGGTCGAATCAAGTACTAGTATGAAGAAATTGATTTTTATCGTGGCACTGTTGTCGACAACAGCCTTTCTGGGCTGTGGCGGTGGTGGCGGGAGTAGCGGCGGCACCTCGGGCGTTGCCGTATCACCTTCAACGACGCCCGCACCAGCTCCGGTGCCGATGGTGTCTATTTTTGCGCCTGGCGTTCCCTTCAACCTGCCAAAACATCTGCTGTTTTCAGGTGGCAACCTGTATGTGGCGAATCAGCCTGATATTTTGAAAATCAGCGCAGCAGGTGCGCTGTTGCAGTCCTATGCCGTGACTGATCCGATTGGCATAGGCGTGCAATCGAACAGCATCTTCCACACAGGCAAGCAAAGCGGATATGACGGAGTTTTCCAATTGGGGAATGCCAGCTCTTTGGTAAACCTCAGCGCCTCTAACAACTTCGATGGCATTGCTTTTTACTCGACCAACATGTTGTTTGTAGCGAATGCGACCAACGTCTTGGTCTACACAAATTTCTCTAATTCTCAAGTCATCAATCTCACAGCTACCCCCGTTGCCTTGGCATCAGATGTGACGAAAGGGCGGGTTTACTTGACGACAGACGATGGCAAGGTCGGGTACATCAATCCCACCAACCCGAGCGCCGGCATCACGAATTTGACCCAAACATCGCCTGCGCGCTGGGGGCCGTTGCAGCACCCAAACGGCTTGGTGGTGGTGTCGACTGGTTTTGTTTATGTGGTCAGCCAGGGTGATGCCAGTGGCAACGGGGGCTACATCAGCAAAATAGACACGACCACAGGCGCGACAGAGGTGTTAGTGAGTGACAGCGTTGGCAGCTGGGGGACGGTACCCGTGGGATTTTGCGGTCCAACGGGCATCACCATCGACAGCACCAATGAAAACCTGTTCGTGAGCAACAGCAGCTGTACTTCTAACTACTCCGGTTATGGCAATCGCAATAAGATTTTAAAAATCAAATTGCCTTGATTGCCAATCCTCAACGCTTTTCAAACTGCGTTTTTCCAAACAAAATCTCTTTGGCTTGGGCATCGTGCATAGGCTTGCGTAAGTCGGCCAAGACTTGTACACCGCGCTGCACTGCAGGACGAGCGGCAATCAGGTCAAACCAAGCCTTGACGTGCGGGTAGTCGGCCCAGTCGATGCCTTGGTTTTGCCAGCTGCGCAGCCAAGGGAAGATGGCGATGTCTGCAATGCTGTAACTGTTGCCCGCGATGAACTTGGTCTTTTGTAATTGTTTGTCCATCACGCCATACAAGCGTTTGGCTTCGTTGGTGTAGCGGTCATACGCGTAGTCAATTTTTTCTGGCGCGTAGATACGAAAGTGGTGCGCTTGGCCCAACATGGGCCCCACACCCCCCATTTGAAACATCAGCCATTGCAAGACTTCAAACTTGGCTCGGTCGCTTTTGGGTAAAAACTTGCCCGTTTTAGAAGCGAGGTACAGCAAAATAGCGCCCGACTCAAACAGGCTGATGGGTTTGCCATCTGGACCATGTGGATCCACCAGGGCAGGTATTTTGTTGTTGGGGCTGATCTTGAGAAATTCAGGTTTGAACTGATCGGCGCGCCCGATATTGACAGGGTGAGCGAGCCAGTCACGGCCTAATCGCAGACCACACTCTTCGAGCATGATGTGCACTTTGTGTCCGTTGGGCGTCGCCCAAGAGTAAACGTCGATCATGGGTATTCCTTAGCAACCGCGTGTCACGGGGATTTCAACTTCTTGTGGGGCCGTCACAAGGTGACGGGCTAGCTCCATCTTAGCGATAGATTGACGGTGCACTTCGTCTGGACCGTCTGCAAGGCGTAGCCAGCGCTGGTTGGTGTAGGCGTAGGCCAGGGGGAAGTCATCGCTGACACCCGCAGCGCCATGCGCTTGAATGGCCCAGTCAATGATTTGGCTCGCCATGTTGGGTGCCACCACTTTGATCATGGCAATTTCTGCCCGGGCATCTTTGTTACCGACAGTGTCCATCATGTAAGCCGCTTTGAGGGTGAGCAAGCGCGCTTGTTCAATCATGATGCGCGATTCTGCGATGCGTTCGTGCCACACGCCTTGTGATGACAAGGGTTTGCCAAACGCCACACGGCTGTTAAGGCGCTTGCACATGAGCTCCAACGCGCGCTCGGCAGAGCCAATGGTGCGCATGCAATGGTGGATGCGCCCGGGGCCTAAGCGACCTTGGGCAATTTCAAAGCCACGACCTTCACCCAGCAGCAGGTTTTCCACTGGCACCCGGACGTTGGTCAAGCTGACTTCCATGTGGCCATGCGGGGCATCGTCGTAGCCGAAGACGCTCAAAGGGCGAATGACTTTGACACCGGGCGTGTTGGCGGGCACCACCACCATGCTCTGCTGGGCGTGCTTGGGTGCATCCGGATTGGTTTTACCCATCACGATGTACACCGCGCAGCGGGGGTCGCCCGCGCCCGAACTCCACCACTTGGTGCCATTGATGACGTAGTCCTTGCCATCGCGAACAATGCTGCATTGGATGTTGGTGGCATCAGACGACGCCACGGCAGGCTCAGTCATCAAGAAGGCAGAACGAATGTCACCGCGTAACAGGGGTTCTAGCCATTGGTCTTTGAGTGCTTCGCTGGCATAGCGCTCAAAGGTTTCCATGTTGCCTGTGTCAGGTGCCGATGAGTTGAACACTTCAGAGGCAAAGGGTACGCGCCCCATGATTTCGCACAGAGGGGCGTACTCCAAATTGCTCAAGCCTTCTGGTGCGCGTGGGCTGCGTGGCAAGAACAAGTTCCAAAGGCCTACGGCTCTTGCCTTGGGCTTGAGTGCTTCCACAATATCAGTCGGGATCCAAGCGTTGCCCTTGGCCCGGTTGGCCGCGATTTCATCGAAGAAACGCTTTTCGTTCGGGTAAATGTGCGCGTCCATGAAAGCGAGCAAACGAGTTTGCAAGCTTTTGACTTTGTCGCTGTAGTCGAAGTTCATGGTGTGTTTCCTTGTATTTTCTTTTTTATGCTTGTTGTGCGAATTTCCAGGCCAGTTCAGCCAAGGGGCGAGCGCCCGCCGCTGATGCTTTGGCGTTCTCGCTAGAGGCAGTACCTGTCTCTACGCGTTTGGCGATGCCTTGCAAAATAGCTGCCATACGGAACAAGTTGTAAGCGAGGTAGAAATTCCAGTCGACTTTCAGGTCTGCAGGTGTGGCCAACCCCGTACGGTCGCAATAGCGGTGGATGTTTTCGCTTTCGCTGGGAATGCCTAGCGATGCCAAATCCACACCGCCGATACCTCGGAAGGCGCCCGGTGGAATGTGCCATCCCATGCAGAGATAACTGAAGTCAGCCAAGGGGTGGCCCAAGGTCGACAGCTCCCAATCGAGCAAGGCGAGGACGCGGGGCTCGGTGGGGTGAAACATCAAGTTGTCGAGGCGAAAATCACCGTGCACGATGCTGACTTTGCTGGCATCTTGTGCACTCGCCGGCATGTGTGCGGGGAGCCACGCCATCAGTTGGTCCATTTCTGGAATCGGCTGCGTGACAGAAGCAAGGTATTGCTTGCTCCAACGTCCGATTTGACGTTCGAAGTAGTTGCCGGGCTTGCCGTAACTCTCTAAACCACGCGCTACATAAGGCACGGTGTGCAGTGCCGCAATCACGCGGTTCATTTCATCGTAAATGTCTGCGCTTTCACTGCTTGTCATGCCCGGCAGGGTTTGGTCCCAAAGCACGCGACCTGGCACGAACGCCATGACAAAGAAAGCACGCCCAATGACGGATTCGTCTTCACACAACACATGCATCTCTGGCACAGGGACAGGGGTGCCTTGCAGGGCTTGCATCACTTTGAACTCACGTTCAATCGCGTGGGCCGATGGAAGCAACTTGGCAACAGGGCCTGGTTTGGTTCGCATCACATAGTTGTGATGCGGCGTGATCAGCTTATAAGTGGGGTTGGACTGCCCACCCGAGAATTTTTCGATCGACAGGGGGCCGTGAAATCCATTCAGGTTGGCACTGAGCCATGCTTCTAGTTTGACAACATCGATGCCTTGAGTCTGAAAGTTATCCAGACTCATAGACGGGCCTCTGTCAATGATCGGCTTCGCTGATGGCCAGAAGGGCGTTGCGATTGCGAATAACCAAACCGCCGGGTTCGATGCGCAGGGCCTCTTCGCGCTCCATGGCTTTGAGTTCTTGGTTGACACGTTGGCGTGAGGCGCCCAGCAGCTGGGCAAGCTCCTCTTGTGCCAAATGCAGGCCAATGCGAATTTCCTGTGCGTTGGTCAAGCTCTGCACACCATAGCTGCGGGCTAAGTGAAGCAACTGCTTGGCGAGGCGTGAACGCAAGGGCAGCGTGTTGAGGTCCTCGACCAATCCAAACAGTTGACGAATCCGACGGGCTTGCAAACGCAGCATCGCTTCGTAGAACTCGACGTGTTGGCTGAGAATTTTTTGGAAGTCTGCTTTGGCCACACACAAAATGGTGGTCTCGCCATGCGCGTACACATCGTGCGTGCGACGATCGCCATCCAGAATCGCCACATCGCCGAACCAAATGCCGGGCTCCACATAGGTGAAGGTGATTTGTTTGCCCGACAGTGACGTCGAGCTCACACGCACAGCGCCGCGCGCGCACGCCATCCATTCTTCGGCTGGGTCGCCGCGTGCGGCGATCAAGTCGCTGTCTTTGCATCGTTTGACGTAAGCGCATCGAAGAATGTCGTGTCGAAGAGAAGGTGAAAGTGAAGAGAACCAACGACCTGCGTTGATGGCCTCGCGTTCTTCGATATTAAGAATTGGATCGT
>CANGML010000042.1 GCA_947454585.1 Comamonadaceae bacterium | reverse complement strand
CCTCATGCCCCGTCGCACAGGTCACGTGCTGTTCGCGGGCCAAGACATCTCACACGCCGAGCCTTACCAAAACGCCCGTTGCGGCTTGGGCTATGTGCCCGAAGATCGCCGCATCTTCACCGACTTGACAGTGCTCGAAAACCTGCAACTGGGCATGCAATCCGCGCGCCAATTTGACGCTGGCAATGCGGCACCCCGCTGGTCACTCGAGCAAGTCTTTGCGTTGTTCCCCAACTTGGCCGACATGCAGCAACGCTCTGCCAGCCACATGAGTGGGGGTGAGCAACAAATGCTCACCGTGGCGCGCACCCTCATGGGCAACCCGCAGATGGTGTTGCTCGATGAACCCTCAGAGGGCGTTGCCCCCGTCATCGTCGAACAAATGGGTGAGATGGTGTTGGCGCTCAAACGCCAAGGGGTGAGCGTGTTGCTGTCCGAGCAAAACACCCACTTCGCGCAGTGGGTGAGTGACCGCAGCTACGCGCTGGATCGTGGCGTGTTGACGGTCTAAGCCCTAAATCGCCTGCGGCCCCGCTTTGCCGTTTTTCACCACATAGCTGGCCTGTGTTTTCAACCCAGCTTCACTGCCCGCAGGAAACTTGGTGGTTCTGAAGTCGCAGCGCACCTCTTGGGGCGTGACAGTGATCAGGCTGTAACCCCGCTCGTCTGCTCTGTAGTGCAGCAAGTCGGCATTGCTCTCGCGAATCACGGCGGAGGGTTTGTCGCCGAGCCCGCGCGAGGTGATGGAGGTGGTGACAAACTCGCTCGCCACGATGGGCGACTGCAGGTTGTTGGGCTCTAGGCGCAAATTGGCCGCCACATTGCAATGCACATCACCACCTAAGGTGACAACGTTTTGCAACTTGGCATCAACCACGGTTTGCAGCAGGCGTTTGCGCGCTTGCGGGTAACCGTCCCAGGCATCGTTCCAATAGCTGCGACCCACAGGCGCAGACACGCTGGTGGAGCTGATTTGCGTGGCTTGCGCCACCAGCTTCCAGTGCCGCTTGGACTGGCTCAGGCTGTCGCTCAGCCACCGCTCTTGGGTGTTGCCCAACATGGTGCGGCTGGCGTCGTTCAACTCGTCGCACTGCACCACCATGCGGCCGCCGCCGCGCACCGGGTCGCGGCAGGCTTGTGCGCTGCGGTATTGGCGGCAATCGAGCGTCCACACATCGGCCAGCTTGCCCCAGCTGAGTTGGTCATACAAGCGCATGTTGGCAGGGTTGTCGGCGTCTGGCCCCAAGAGCACGGGCTGGTGCTCAAAGTACGCTTGGTAGGCGGCCGCACGGCGTTTGAGCATTTGCTGCGGGTCGGTGTACTGCCGGTCTTGGTCGTTGGCATAGTCGTTGACCACCTCGTGGTCGTCCCACATCAACACCCAGGGGTGCGCCGCGTGCGCCGCTTGCAACATGGGGTCGCGTTTGTATTGCTCGTAGCGCTCGCGGTATTGCGCCAAAGTTTTGGGCTCTTCGCCGTTGTGTTTGCGAATGGCGTATTGCGGGTTGGTGCTTTCATAGATGTAGTCACCCATGAACAAGACAAAGTCGAGCGGTTGCTTGGCGATTTCTGCATGCGCGATGAACTGGCCTTGCTCGTAGTGCTGACACGACGAGAGCGCGATGCGCAATTGACGCACATCAGCATTCAGCGCAGGTGCGGTGCGTGTATGGCCGACGGTGCTGCTGGCATCGCCTTGCTTGAAGCGGTACCAATAGTCGGTGCTTGGTTGTAGGTTTCGCACATGCAGGTGCACGCTGTGGCCACGCGCCCCATCGGTCACCACCTCGGCAATTTGCACGCGGCGTTTCAGTCCGACATCGGCAAACACCTCCACCTGAACACGCAAAGCTTCATCAGCTGCCGCGCGGTCTTCCTCGCTGAACAGCACACGCGTCCACAACACCACCGAGTCTGCACGCGGTCGGCCGCTGGCGACACCCAAAGCAAAGGGGTTGGTGCGCCACGTACGCGACTTGTCAGCGGCGAAAGCGCTAGGGGCCGTCAACCAAGGGGACAGCGCCAAGGCGATGGCGCTGCGCTGAAGGTGTTGGTTAAATTCGCGTCGTTGCATAAGGGCGGTGTGTCATTCGTGAATCAATGAGCACCATGTTAATCGCCCCGTGTTTAACGCTCGCGCAAGGCTTGGGTCACGTTTTGTAAGGGACGGAACAAATATTCGAGCACCGTTTTTTGGCCTGTGCGAATTTCCACCGTGGCGGTCATGCCCGGTGTGGGCTCGATCTTTTTGCCATTGCGAACCAAGTTGGTGTCTTTGATGCGCACCAAAATTCGGTAATAGCCCTCCTCCATGTCTGCAGGGGTGGCGCCTGGTTTACGTTGTTGGCGCTCGTCTTTGAGCGTGTCGGGGCTCAGGTGTTCGAGCTCGCCCTCCAAGCCGCCGTATTTGTTGAAGTCATAGGCGCTGAGTTTGACCACCGCTTTTTGACCCACTTTCAAAAATGCCACATCCGCAGGTTTGACATAGGCCTCCACCATCATCTCGTCCTCGGTAGGCACGATTTCTAAGATGGGTGAACCCGCTTGAATCACGCCACCGATGGTGGTCACTTGCACATTCTTCACCACGCCTTTCATGGGTGATTTGATGGTGGTGTGTAAATAAGCGTCTTCGCGGGCGGAGGCGTTTTCTTTGGTTTGCGACAACTCGGATGACACGCGCGTCAATTCGTTGCTGGCATCCGTCAGGTAGCGGTTTTTACGCTCGGCCCGTTGACCCATCAGCTCGGCCTGTTGGCGCTTCAAGCGCAGCAGCTCCACCTCTGACATCACGCCGCCTTTGACCAGCGGCTCGGTCAGTGCAATTTCACGCGTGATGGCGGCCAACGATGCATCCACCGCTTCGATCGATTCAGCCAGGGCTTGCTTGCGCGCTTTGTAAGTCTGCGTTTCTTGCTTGATCCACTGGGGCTCATTGTTGAGCTGAGGCGGGAACTTCAGTTCAGAGTTGCTGGCCTCGGCACGTAGACGCGTGGCCGTGGCCAACAAGGACAAAAACTTTTCATTCGCCTCGCGATAGCCTGCGCCCGATCGTGCATCGTCCATTTGCAGCAAGACTTGGTCTTTTTCAACCAAGTCGCCTTCACGGACCAACATCTCACTCAAGACACCCGAGTCCAAACTTTGAATCACTTGCTCGCGACTCAAAGGAATAATTTTTCCTTGCCCACGCGTGATTTCATCGAGGCTAAACAGGCCCGCCCAAATGATGGCCACCAACAAAGTACTCGCGGTGACCCATACCAACAAACTGCTGGCTTGTCGCTCATCGTCTTCCACCGTCCGCAAGCCAAAGCCTGCCTGCTTGTTGTCGTCTTGCATGAGCCCACGCAGCGTTGCCCAGTTTGCGCTGACTTTTGCAACAAATTTTTTGAGGCTGTTGATCATGCTGTCGCTCCTTGGGGGGCTGTGCTTTGCACCTCGGCGCCCCGCGAAAGTTTCTCAATCATTTCTTGTTTAGGGCCCACCATCACACACTGGCCCCCTTCGATCACGGCCACCACATCCACCCAAGCCAGCAGCTGAGGCCGGTGGGTCGACATCAACAAGGTGCGGCCTTTGAGCCAAGTTTGCAGCACAGCAATCACGTGCGCTTCGGTGTTGCCATCCATATTGGCCGTGGGTTCATCCATGAACACCAGCTGTGGGTCGCGCAGCATCATGCGGGCGATCGACAGCAGTTGGCGCTGCCCGCCCGACAAACCGCCACCGCCCTCGGTGATCGGCATATCCAACCCACGCGGATGCGCAGCCACCATTTCGTACAGCCCTAAGGTCTTGAGCACCTGCAAGATCTTGCTGTCGCTGATCCACGATTCGGACAACACCATGTTCTCGCGCAAAGTCCCCATGAACAGCTGCGGGTCTTGGCCCACATAGCCGATGCAGCTGCGCACTTCGGCAGGTTCAATTTGTTGCAACTCCACGCCATCCAAACGCACGTTGCCCGCCAAGGGCGTGTACAAGCCCGCCATCAAGCGCAGCAAGGTGCTCTTGCCACTGCCCACACGACCAAGCAGCGCGACGTGCTCACCGGCTTTGACTTGTAATGACAAGCGTTTGATCACGGGAATGGCGTGTTCACCCGGATAGGCAAACTCCAGGGCCTTAGCCTCTAAGCTGCCCGCCACATGGTCAGGCACTACATAAGTACGGCCGTGTATTCGGTCGCGTGGGCGCTTCATCAAACCGTCCAGGGCCTCCAGTGCCGATGTGGCTTGTTGGTAGCGCGAAGCCAAGGACATCACCCCACCCAAAGGCCCTAATGCACGCCCCGCCAAAATAACGGAGGCGATCAATCCACCTAGCGTCAGCTGATTGGCGTGAATCATGTACACGCCGGCCACCACCATGATCACCGTCACCAACTGCGTCAGCGCCGTGGTGCAACCCATGATCCAGTTGGAGATGGCGCGTATTTCTTTGTATGAATCCGCCCCCGCTTTGTTGGCGTCCTCCCACCGGCGTTGCAAATAGCTTTCGGCGTTGTGCGCCTTCAGTAACTCAAGGTTCAACAAGGTCTCGACCAACACACTTTGTTTATCCCCCGCTTCTTTCATGTTGGCGCGCATCGCCTTCATGAGAGGCTTTTGTGCCCATAAGCCTTGGGCAATCAAGAGCGGCACGGCCAAAGCAGGCACCCATGCCAATGGACCCGCCACGACGGCAATCAACACCAAAAACAACAACACAAAGGGCATATCGGCCAACACCACGAGAGAGGCCGACGAGAAGAAGTCACGCAGCGATTCAAAGTCGCGCATGGAGCTGGCAAACACACCCACCGACTGCGGGCGGTTCTCGAGCCGGATGCCCATGATTTCACGCAACAAGGTGGCGTTGATGGCCAGGTCAGCCTTCTTGCCGCCCAAATCCACCAGCCGCGCCTTGAGCCAACGCATGATGAACTCCATCACCGCCGCGATGGCCGTGCCAATCGCGAGTGTCCATAGCGACGCATAGGCTTGGGTCGGCACCACGCGGTCGTACACGTTCATGGTGAAAAACACACTCGCCAAACTGAGCAGGTTGGCCACCACGGTCGCCAACATCGACTCCACATAAAAATGTCGAAAACGCCACAGCGTGCCCCAAAACCAATTGAACGCGGCGCCCTGCATAGGCGCTAACGTGGCATCCGTTCGTTTGGGTGGCAGCTTGACGATCAGCACCTCCTCGTGGGCCAGACCTTGCAATTGGTCTAGCGACACACGGTCGTCTTGTGCGCCCGATTCGGCCCACCACACCACCGCCGTTTGATCGTCGATCGCGCGCAATACGCACGCACGGCCATCGACCAAAGGCACCATCACCGGCAGCACATAACTCGGGATGTCAGCCAAGCGCTTGCGCACCCAGCCCGCGATCAAGCCATGCTGATGCGCCAAGTCTGGATAAGCCTCGCGCGGGATACGGCCTTCGTCATCCAGCGCAAAGCCTTGCCGCATGGCGGGGATATGCACCGCGTGACCGAGTTGCTTGGCCAGCAAAGCCAAGCAAACCAGCAGCGCGTCGTTGGAGCCGTCTTTGTGTTCGGGTGTTCTCATGGCTTAAAACCTCTTGGCCAAATCACCCATGGCCGCCAACAGGCGGACGCGGGCGACTTGTTCGTCATAGAAAGCCGTCATCGCGGCACTTTGGTAACTGAACGACTCCGCTTGGATGTTCAGTAAGTCCAGCAGTTGGCGCCGCGCCAAGCGAAATTGCTGGCGATAGCCCTCCACCACTTGTTCACCCATGCGCGATTGCTCGAGGCCCTGCGCCGCACGGCCTTTGGCATTGAGCCAGTCTTCATAAGCGAGCACTGCTTTTTCCCGCGCCATCAAACGCGCCTCGTCCAAGGTGTTTTGGGCGGCGCTGAGTTGGCTCACGGCGGCACTCACCGCTGCCGAGGTAGCACCCCCGTTGTACAGCGGCATGCTCAGCTGCACCTGCGTCAAGGTGTCTTCTTTGTACGTATAGGTGGTGCCAAAAGCGCCTGTCGTCCCCACTTGGTTCATTTGTCGCGCCGACGTCACATCAACCGAGGGCCAATACTGGCCCTTGGCCAGCTTCAATGCGGCGGCGGCAGCCGCCACTTGTGCTTTTTGTTGCGCGATGCTGGGTAAGTCATCATTGATTTGCGCCTCCACCTGGGCCACGTCCTCGGGCATTTGCCCAAGCACCATCCCCGTGGGTTGCACGGGCAAGGGGCCCGACCAAAAACGGCTCAAACGTTGCCGTGCTTGCGCCAACTCGGTTTGTCGTTGCAACTTGGCCAAGGTGGCGTTGTCTAAACGCACCTTGGCTTGGTCAAAATCAATCCGTCGCCCTGTGTCAACCGCCACAATTTTTCGAATGTCGTCGAGCGTGACGTTCAGTGACACCACGTTTTTGCTGGCTAATGCATGCATCTCTAAGCTTCGTGCCCAATTGATGTAGGCCTCCGCCGCTTGCTGTGCCACATCGTCACGCGCCGCGGCCTCGAGCTGTTCACTGCCGAGCGTGAGCGACGCTGCACGTTCAGTGTCCGCGTCAATGCGTCCACCCGCCCACAGGTTCAACTTGACCGATGGGGTATTCATGTTTTGTTTCAGTGAAGGCGGCAGGTCGGTGTTGCTGAATTGGTTGCGCGTGTAGCCGTAGGTAATTTGCGGATAGTGAGCCGCTTTGGCTCGGTCAATGTCAGCACGCGCCGCCTCTGTTTTGGCTCTGGCCGCCTGCAACGCTGGATAGGTGGCCAACGCGTTTTGCACCACGTCAGTCAAGGTCTGCGCTTGCACGCCACAGCACCCTGCCGTCGCTAAGAGCATGCAAATTGCCTTATTTGGGAATGCTTGTTTAGTTCTCATATTTGCGCAATTATATTAGTTTTATAGTTACTATTAATAAAATAGTAACATTTTATGGCTCACTATTTAATGAACGGCCTGAAGGAGTGCTGCTTCGATGGCCCGAACATGCGCTTTCAGATCCCAAGCGGGGCAGGCCTGCAGCCGTTCGCGCAAGCCTTGTTTCAAAGCCAGCAAGGAGGCACGGTCGGCCGCCATCTGTTGGGCAATCGCCACGTATGCGTCATCGTCTTGGGCGATCCACGCCGTCAAGCCGGCGGCCGTCATGAAGCTCGCGCCCATGCGCGACACAAAATGCGCACCCATCAAGGTCAGCACGGGCGCCCCCATCCACATCGCTTGCAAACTGGTGGTGCCGCCGTTGTAGGGCACGGGGTCTAAAGCGATGTCGATGTCTGCATACTCGGCCATCATGTCGGTCAGCCCCACGGGCCCGCGGAACGCGATGCGCGACAAGTCCACCCCAAGGGCCAGCAAGCGTTCGCTGAAGCTGCTGACCGCTCCTTCATCTGAAAAGCTAGGCGCTCTCAGCAGCAGGCGCGAATCGGGCACTGCCGCCAACACACGCGCCCACAAGCGCAGCGTGTGTGGCGTCAATTTGGTGGCGTTGTTGAAAGAGCCAAACGTCAAAGGTCGGCTGGCATGCTGCGCGGTGAAGTCGGGAAACGGGTAGTCCTCCTCAGGGGCAAAACAAAACACCGTGCCGGGCAAGCGCCACACCTGCTCGGAGTAGAGGCTCTCACAGCCCTCGGGCGTCACCACCGCGTCCCCCAACATCCAATCCATGTTGGGCACCCCGGTGGAGCCGGGATAACCCAAATACGTCATTTGCACCGGCGCGGCACGCTTGCCAAACAAGGCCATGCGCTGCTGCCCCGTGTGGCCCGCCATGTCGAGCAATACATCAATGCCATCCGCATCGATGCGCTTGGCCAGCTGCACGTCGTTGAGCGCGCTGCATTCCACCCACTGCGCCACACGCGCGCGCGCCAACAGCGTTTGCTCGTCGTGCGACACCCCCGTGAAATACATGAACACCTCAAACTTCGATCGGTCCAGCTCACGTAACACGGGCTGCATAAAAATATTCACCGGGTGTTGGTGGTGAAAATCCGCCGACACCATCCCCAGCTTCACACGACGCCCAGCTAAGGGAGCGCGCACAAAGCTGTCTTGGCTGCGCGCCCCTTCACCTAAGCGTGCAAACAAGGCGCGGTGCAAATCAGCCACCGCTTGGGCTGACATCTGATCGGTGTAGAGAGAACTCATGGCAGCGCTGGACGCATACGTGGCATCGCTGCGCGCCAACTCGAGGTACAAGGTCAGCGTGCGGTCCACCTCACCCGTGCGACCTGCCACCGAGGCACGCAAGGCACGCGCACCCACCACGGGCCCCAGCGCCTCGGCCTGTGCCAGCACCGCCAGCGCCTCGTTCATCCGCCAGCATTCGGCCAGCAAATGTGCCAAATTCCACAGGGCACTGATGCTCTGCGGGTAGAGCGCCACGGCACGGCGGGCAATCTCGACCGCCTCTTGCCAAAAATTATTCCTGAACGACAAGGACACCAGCCGCCCCAAGGTGACCTCACGCGTTGCCGCTGACGCCAGCGTCAAATGCTGCAGCGCTGGCTCGCGTTGCCCCAAGCGCAACAGGGCCATCGCCCAATCCATGTGGATCTCCGCCGCGTGGTTGAGCGCGGCCTCCGCCGTCATCTCGGGCTCTAGGTCCAGTGCCGCCAAGGCCTGCGTGAAGCAAGCCATCGCGCGCTGTGGCTGGCCCAGCTCTAACCAATACTGGCCCATCAAGGTGTGAATCTGGCGGGGAATGTCTGGCCTAGGTTCGGGCTTGGGCCCTTGCTGCCCCGCCAGCAAGGCATCCGCATAGGCCTGCTCGGCCGCAGCCCATTCGCCTTGCTGCGCCAACACGCGCGCCATGCCCAGCCGCGCCTCGTAGCGCTGCGGCGCCGCATCAATCGCCCATTGATACGACATAACCGCCTGCTGCAACTCTCCCATTTGGCGACACAGATGTCCCGCTTCCAACCAAGCGCTGTAGTTGGCCATGTTCAGACGCAGCGTTTTGGCAAACGCGTCGCGTGCCGCCATCCACTCACCCAAGGCCACTTGGCAACGGGCCCTCAACAACCAGGCGTTCTCTAGCAAGGGCGCATCCAACACCACCGCGTCTAGGTGCTGCAAAGCTTCTGCATGTTGGCCTTGCGCATACGCCGCGAGCGCCGCATTGAACGCCGCTGCGGCCTCTGCACGGATGCCAGGCTCTGCTGTCATGGGTAGGTGAGCGGGTCCAACAGCCACTGCGTCATTCCGCCACCGCCGATCATCCCTGCGGTCGCTGCGCTGTATACCTCGTTGCTTTGCGTTGGGCTGCTGGGTGCGTCTTGCAACACATCGTGCAGGTCGATCGTCACAACCGGGCTGACGTTGCCCAACGCATCCACTGGCGCCGTATTGGCGTGCTGCGCCGTCACACTGCTGAAGTCAAACGCGGCATCGGCCACCAACATCTGTTGACCATTGACCGTGCTGGCCGAGGTGCGGCCGGCTTCCGTCACGCCCGCAGCCGGTGTGCGTTGCACCCCGTCGCTGACGAGGTGAATGCTGGTCACGCCCCACTCGGTCAGGCTGCGTACTTCGCCAGCATCGCTCACCCCGTCTTGGTTCAGGTCTTGCCACACCTTGAATTCTGCAAACTTGCTGTCTTGTGCATCCAGCTCACCATCATGATTCGTGTCAAACGCAGCGGCCAAGCCTTTGAGGTCGGTGTCGCCGCCGTATTGCGTGAAGGCGTATTGGCTGT
>CANGML010000041.1 GCA_947454585.1 Comamonadaceae bacterium | reverse complement strand
GTGATTTGGCCTTCCAAATAAAACTGCTCTTGCTGACCGGTGCGGGTCGTGCCCTTGATTTTGTGCGGGGCGTTGGCAATGGCTGCCGCTGCGTCGCCACGGGTGATGCCCTTAGGCGGCATGATGAAGCTGCTGGCAGCCATCGCTTCTTCTACCGTCAAGATGGGCTTGAGCTCTTTCACCAACACCTTGGCTTTGTGCGCCGCTTCGCGGGCATAGAGCATGTCGCGCGCCACCACCACGGCCACAGCTTGGCCCACAAACTCGACCTTGCCAGCGGCGAGGAAGGGGTCGTCATGCACGATGGGGCCGCAGTTGTTTTCGCCGGGAATATCTTTGGCGGTATAGACCGCCACCACGCCGTGCTCTTGGAGGATGGCGTCACGGTCAATGCCGTCGCCGATCAACTCACCATGCGCCACGGGCGACAAGATGAGCGCCGCATACAAGGTGCCGGCGTGTTCAGGAATGTCGTCGATGTAGGTGGCCGCGCCGCTGACATGCAAATGGGCTGACTCGTGAACGATGTCCGTGCCTTGCTGGACGTTGGAAGCGGGCAAGAGATTTTTCAGATGGGTAGGAGCGTTCATTTAAGCCACCTCAGACGTTTGTTCTTCAATGAATTCGAGCACCAAGTTGCGCGCCACCAAAGCGCGGTAAGCCCACGTGGCGCGCAAACCGTCACGCGCGGTAAAGCTGGCTGCTATCGCGGCATCCAAGTCGGCCGCTTTCACATCGGCAGGCGCCTTACCTTCCAACACCGCTTCGAGTTTCGGGGCACGACAGGGTGAGGGCGCCAAGCCGTTGTAGGCCAGTTTCACGCCGCTGAGCTTGCCGCCTTTGAGCGTGTAGCTGATGGCGGCGCAGGTGGCCGAAATGTCTTGCTCAAACCGCTTGCTCACCTTGTGGGCACGGAACACTTGGCCCGCCACAGGCTTGGGCAGTTCCACGGCTTCAATGAACTCACCGGCAGCGAGCACGTTTTGCTTCATGCCGGTGTAGAAGTTGTCCAGCGACACGCTGCGCGTCTTTTCGCCACGGCGCAACACCAGCTGCGCCCCCAACGCCATCAAGCAAGGCATGGAGTCGCCAATGGGCGAGCCGTTGGCAATGTTGCCCGCCAGCGTGGCGGTGGAACGAATGGGGGGTGAACCAAAGCGGCGCAGCACTTCGGTGAAGTCGGGGTAGGCCTTGGCCACCAAGGCCTCGACTTGGGTCAACGACACCGCGGCGCCGATGCGCCAAACTTTGTCGGTCTCTGTGACTTGGCGCAGTTCTTTGACATTGCCCAAGTACATGATGTGGTCAGGGCGCGCAAACTGCTTGTTCACTTGCAAACCAATTTCGGTGCTGCCGGCCAACAAGGTGGTGGTGGGGTGCTTGACCAAATAGTCGGCCACTTCTGCCAAGGTGGCGGGCGAGACAAACTCATTGCCTTTGCGCGTGCGCACCACCGGTTGCACGATGATGTCGCCCTCCAAACTCATGGTGGGCGTGCTGGCACGTTTGATTTCTTTCAGCAGCGCAAGATCAGCGCTGTCGTCGAGTTTCAAGGCCGCTTTTTTCTCGCGGGCTTGGGATTCGGAAGCGGCTTGCTGGCCGCAAGCCTTCAAGGTCGCATCGATGATCGGCACGTAGCCGGTGCAACGGCACAAGTTGCCGCTCAGGGCATCGGTGATCTCTTGGCGCGCAGGCGTGGTGTTGGTTTGCACCAAGTTGACCAAGCTCATCACGATGCCAGGAGTACAAAAGCCGCACTGCGAACCGTGGCACTTGACCATCTCTTCTTGCACGGGGTGCAAGCTGCCGTCGGCGCCCTTCAAGCTCTCCACGGTTTTGACGGATTTGCCATCCAGCGAGGGCAACAACTGGATACAGGCATTGGTGGCCACATAGTCCACGCCTGTTCCCGCGGCGTTGAGCTCACCCACCATCACCACGCAAGCACCACAGTCGCCTTCGGCGCAACCTTCTTTGGTGCCGGTGCGGTGCAGCTGATCACGCAGGTAATCGAGGACAGTGGTAGTGCGGCGCGCGCCCTGGGCTTCGACGATGCGGCCGTCGAGCACAAAACGCACGGTGTTGGTGACTTGGGTCATGGTGGGGTGTGGGAATCTGGAGGAGGTGGCCGGATTTTAGGGGCTACAGGTCGTCGATGCGGCCTTGGGCATCCACCCGGTAGCAGCGCACGTCCAAATTGAATACCTCTGGTTTCACTATCGACGTGCCCATCAACATACGGGCGCATTCTTGGATGCCTTCAGGAATGGAAGGATGCGGAAAGATCAGTTCGGCCAGGTGCGAAATGCCAATGTCCATCGAAATCATCAAGGCCACCGCCATGATGGTGCTCGAGGCGTGGTTGCCCATCACGCGCATGCCCAATATCTTCATCTCGTCATCATCAGACACCAAGATTTTGAAGAACCCGTCCACCTTACTCATGGCAATAGCGCGATTGACGTAGCGGTAATTCATCACGGCCACGCGGTAGGGGATCTTCTTTTTGCGCGCTTGCGTTTCGTTCAAGCCCACTGCGGCCACCTCGGGATTCAAGAACATGATGGTGGAAATATTCTCGTAGACCAGTTCGCGCGCAGGCTGACCAAACATGCGTTCCACGGCATGGCGCCCTTCGAGCTCGCCCACGTTGACCAAAGAGATGTCGGCCGTGAAGTCACCCACCGCATAAATATGCGGCACGTTGGAGCGTGTGTGCTCGTCGTCGATATTGCCGCGATCGTTCAGCAGCACGCCCGCCGCCTCAAGGCCGAGGTTTTCGTTGTTGGACACACGGCCCACCGAAATCAGGGCTTTCTCAACCGTGTGGGTTTCTTGACGGCCATCTTTGAAGTTGAGCACGTACTCAACCTTGCCGTTGACCACGCTCATTTTTTCGAGCGAGGCACCGTGGTGAATGACGGCACCGTTGTTTTCCATGTTGGCGGCGACAGCGCGTGAAATGTCTTCGTCTTCAAAGGGCAGGATGCGCTCTTCTTTGTCGATCAAATACACCTTGGTTTTGCCAAAGTTGGAGAAGATGGTGGCGAACTCACAACCAATCACACCAGCCCCCAAGATCACGATGCTTTTGGGGAAGTCGGGCAAGGCAGACACCCCGTCGCTGGTCATGATGATTTTTTCGTCAATCGGGATGTGGGGCAAATAACGCGGACGGCTGCCCACCGCCATCACCGTGTTGTCGGCCCGAATCGTTTGGGTATTGCCATGCGGGTCGGTGATGGCGATGTCATGGGCTGACACAAATTTGGCGTGGCCGTTGAAAAATGTCAGTTGTCCAGATTTTTGAAAATAAGCAATCTGCTGCTTCAACTGCACATGCTTTTCTGCCACCGCACGATGTGCTTGCTGCATCACGCTAGCGAAATGCACCTCGGAGTCATACACCGTGTAACCCAAATGGGTGTTGTGCGTCTGCTTGTAGCTCTCCGACAGTTCCCACAGCGTTTTGGACGACAAGGCCCCGTCAAAAATGCCAGCGCCGCCCACCTTGTGGCGTTCCACCAGCGCCACGCGTTTGCCAAAATCGATGGCCCGCATCGCCGCTGCAAAACCGGACGGGCCGGCACCTATCACGCACAGGTCAAACTTCTCCACGGCTAATCTCCAATAATGATTAAATTAATTTTTTATCATTATTGACAGATTTCTAAGGCCTCCATGCGGAGGCGCATCAGTCGGGGCCCTAGGTCAACTCAAGACCCGCGATAGGTGGAATAACTCCAAGGGCTGACCAACAAGGGCACGTGGTAGTGCTGGTCGGTGTGGGCCACCCCAAAGTCCAAGCTGACTTGGTTCAAGAAATTGGGCTCTGGCAAGGCCACGTTCTTGGACGCAAAGTAGTCACTCACATCAAACACCAAGCGGTAGGTGCCTTTTTTCAAACTGTCGTTGTCGTACAGCGGGCCATCTGGGTTGCGACCATCGTGGTTCAGGGTGAACGATTTGACCAAGGTGGCCTGGCCCTGATCGGTGGTGAACAAGGACACCTTCATCCCCGCGGCGGGGCCGCCGTGCATGGTGTCTAAAACGTGTGTGCTCAATCCCATGGGTTACTCCGACAATCAATTAGCGACCGACTTGGTCGACAGAAAGTGTATACAATTTTTGGATTTGGGTCTATCATGACCTTCAGTGAATCTGCCGGAGATCCGACATGGACAGTTCAACCGCCACCCGTAGCATTGTGGATGCCCTCACCAAAGCCATTGTGGAGCACCGGCTGCACCCAGGCACCAAGCTGGCCGAGCAAAAACTGGCCGATCACTTTGGCGTGTCGCGCACGCTCATTCGCCAAGCGCTTTTTCAACTGGTGCAAAAGCGCCTGATCCGTATGGAGCCCGCGCGCGGCGCATTTGTGGCCACGCCATCTTCTGACGAAGCGCGCCAAGTATTTGCGGTGCGCCGCATGGTTGAGGCCGAGATGACGCGCAGCTTTGTGCGCGGCGTGACGCCCGGGCAAATCAAAGCCCTCAAAGACCACGTGGCCGAAGAAAAAGCGGCTGTCACCCGTGGCGATGTGGCGGGCCGCACCGACTTGCTGGGTGACTTCCACGTGCGCATGGCCGAGCTGATGGGCAACCAAGTGCTCGCGCAAATTTTGGGTGAACTCATTTCACGTTGCGCCCTCATCACCCTGATGTACCAAAGTAGCAACGCGGCCGAACACTCGGCAGAAGAACATTCCGACATTCTCAAAGCCATCATCGCCAAAGATGAAAAACTGGCCGTCAAACTGATGGATGAGCACTTGCGCAACGTGGAAGAAAGCTTGGCGCTTGACCGCAAAGTCCCCAGCAACGACATCGCCATGGCATTGGCCTGATGGGCCTCACACCAGATTTGGAGACACCGCTTGTCTAACCCACGCGCCACTTACGACAGCACCGCCGCCTACCCGCGCGACTTGGTGGGCTACGGCCGCCAAGTCCCTCACGCGCAATGGCCCCAGCAAGCCCGCATTGCCGTGCAGTTTGTGCTGAACTACGAAGAAGGCGGCGAAAACGCTACCCTGCACGGCGATGCGGGCAGCGAAATGTTCCTGAGCGAGATGTTCAATCCGCCCAGCTTTCCCGACCGCCACCTGAGCATGGAAGGCATTTACGAATACGGCTCACGCGTGGGCGTGTGGCGCATCTTGCGCGAGTTTGAACAACGCGGTCTGCCTCTGACCGTGTTTGGCGTGAGCATGGCACTCGAACGCCACCCCGAGCTCACTGCCGCCTTCGTCGAACTGGGTCACGAAATTGCGTGTCACGGCTTGCGTTGGATCAACTACCAAACCATCGACGAAGCCACAGAACGTGCGCACATGCAACAAGGCATTGAGATCATCGAGCGCCTGACTCAAACCACGCACGGCAACAGCATGCACGGCGCAGGTTGGTACACCGGGCGCGACAGCCCCAACACACGTCGCTTGGTGGCCGAACACGGTGGCTTTGACTACGACAGCGACTACTACGGCGAAGACCTGCCTTTTTGGATGAAGGTCAAAAAAACCAACGGGGATGTGGTGCCTCAACTCGTTGTGCCCTACACCCTCGACTGCAACGACATGCGCTTTGCGCTGCCCCAAGGGTTTAGCCAAGCCGACGACTTTTTTGTGTATTTGCGCGACAGCTTTGACGCGCTGTATGCCGAGGGCGACCCCGATGGTCTGAATCGGCCGAAGATGATGAGCATTGGCATGCACTGCCGCTTGTTGGGCAAGCCTGGCCGCATCGTGGCTTTGCAAAAGTTCTTAGACCACATCGCCCAACACGACCATGTCTGGGTGGCCCGTCGCATCGACATCGCGCGCCACTGGAAGCAGGTACACCCTTACGCTGAATGAGACACACAGAACAAGGCACATCATGACCACTGCACACCTCACGCTGCACCAAATCAACACCCTGCCCCATGCGGAGGCAGCCGCCTTGCTCACTGGCTTGTACGAGCACTCCGATTGGATTGCCGCACAAGCCTTGGACGAACGCCCTTTTGCCTCAGCGGCTGCCCTCAAGCACGCCATGGTTCGGGTGCTGAACCAAGCGGGGCGCGAACCCCAGCTGGCTTTGGTGCGTGCCCACCCAGAATTGGCCGGTAAGGCGATGGTGAGCAAAAGCCTCACCGCTGAGTCGACCCACGAACAAACCAAAGCGGGGCTCACCCACTGCACACCCGCAGAGTTTGCGCACATCCAGCAGCTCAACGCCCGCTACAACGCCAAGTTTGGTTTCCCCTTCATCTTGGCCGTGCGCGGCCCGCGAGGCTCTGGACTCAACAAGCAACAAATCATCAGCACCTTTGAGCGCCGCTTGCACAACCACCCCGACTATGAGCTGGCCGAGTGTTTGCGCAACATCCACCGGATTGTTGAGATTCGCTTGAACGACAAACTTGGCTTCGAGCCCGCGCTAGGTCATGAGGTGTGGGACTGGCATGAGTGGCTGGCCCAATACAGCGATGCGCCCGATGCGTTGACCGTCACCTACCTCACCGATGCGCACCTGACCTGCGCCCGCACGATTGCGCTGGGCATGCACGCCTGTGGCTTCGATGACGTGCGCATCGACGCAGTGGGCAACGTGGTGGGCATTTACAAAGCGGCACACAGCGGCACAACAACCAACGTCAAAACTTTGATGACTGGCTCGCACTACGACACCGTGCGCAACGGTGGCAAGTACGATGGCCGACTCGGCATCTTTGTGCCCATGGCCTGTGTGCGTGAGTTGGCCCGTGCGGGCAAACGCTTGCCTTTTAACCTCGAAGTGGTGGCCTTTGCCGAAGAAGAAGGCCAGCGCTACAAGGCCACCTTCCTCGGTTCGGGCGCCTTGGTGGGCGACTTTCAAAAAGTTTGGTTGGACCAGCAGGATGCTGACGGCGTCACCATGCGCCAAGCCATGGCACAAGCCGGTTTGAAGATCGACGACATCCCCAAACTCACGCGCCACGCGGCCAACTATCTGGGCTTTGTCGAAGTCCACATCGAGCAAGGGCCCGTCCTCAACGAGCTCGACATCCCACTGGGCGTGGTCACCTCCATCAATGGCAGCGTACGCTTTGTCGGCGAAGTGACGGGCATGGCCTGCCACGCAGGCACCACACCGATGGACCGCCGCCGCGATGCCGCCACCGCTGTGGCTGAACTCGCCTTGTATGTAGAGAAACGCGCCGCGCAGCAACCTAATTTGGTCGGCACCGTCGGCATGCTGACCGTGCCGAACGGCTCCATCAACGTGGTGCCTGGTCGCTGCCAATTCAGCCTCGACCTGCGCGCCACCACCGACAGTTTGCGCGATGCCTTGATGCGTGACGTGATGGCTGAGCTCCAACACATTTGCCATCGTCGCGGTGTGCACTACACCGTCGAAGAGACCATGCGCGCCAGCGCAGCCCCTAGTGACGCTCAGCTGCAATCACTGTGGGAGCAAGCGGTTCAGTCACTGGGTGTCCCTGTGTTTCACCTGCCCAGCGGAGCTGGCCACGATGCCATGAAGCTGCATGAGGCCATGCCGCAAGCCATGCTGTTTGTACGTGGCCAAAACGCAGGCATCAGCCACAACCCGCTCGAGAGCACCACCAGCGACGACATACAACTCGCCATTGACGCGTTCATGCACCTGCTGCACCACGTGCACGCCTAAAACAACGACCAGAGACACACCATGCCCCCACACGACAGCCCCTACGCCCAACTCGACGCTTGGGTCGACGCCCACTTTGACGAGCAAGTGAAGTTCTTGCAGGCCTTGGTGCAAGTGCCTACCGATACGCCACCCGGCAACAACGCGCCTCATGCGGAACGTACGGCCGAGCTGCTGCATGCCTTTGGTTACGAGGCTGAAAAACACGCGGTCCCGACAGACGAAGTGAAGGCCTACGGCCTAGAAAGCATCACCAACCTCATCGTGCGCCGCAAGTTGGGTGAGGGTGGCAAAACCATTGCACTCAACGCCCATGGTGACGTCGTCCCGCCCGGCGAAGGCTGGACCCACAAGCCCTATGGTGCTGAGATTGAAAACGGCGCCATGTTTGGCCGTGCCACAGCCGTGAGTAAAAGCGACTTCTCGACCTTCACGTTTGCCACACGCGCCTTGGAATCCCTAGGCATTCCTTTGAAAGGCAGCGTAGAACTTCACTTCACTTACGACGAAGAGTTCGGTGGCGAAAAAGGCCCCGGTTGGTTGCTAAGCCAAGGCCTGACCCAACCCGACTTGATGATTGCCGCAGGCTTCAGCTACCAAGTGGTCACTGCGCACAACGGCTGCTTGCAAATGGAGGTCACTGTGCAAGGCGAAATGGCCCACGCCGCCATCCCCGACAGCGGCACCGATGCCCTGCAAGGCGCGGTGCACATCTTGAATGCGCTGCATGCGCTGAATGCCGATTACATGCACACCACCTCCCAGGTGGAAGGCATTACCCACCCGTACCTCAACGTGGGACAAATCAGCGGTGGTACCAACACCAACGTGGTGCCCGGCAAGGTGGTGTTCAAACTCGACCGACGCATGATCCCCGAAGAAAACCCCGCCGAGGTGGAAGCGTCGATTCGCCACACCATCGCCGATGCCGCCGCATCGTTCAACCCACCGCGCGGCGGCAAACAACTCAAGGTCGACATTCGTCGCCTCTTGCTGGCCAAAGCCATGGTGCCGCTCGCGGGTAACAAGCCCTTGGTCGATGCCATTCAAAAACATGGCGCGCAACTGTTTGGTGAGCCCATCCCCGCAGTAGGCACGCCGCTTTACACCGATGTGCGCTTGTATGTAGAACGCGGCATCCCCGGTGTGATCTACGGCGCAGGCCCACGCACCGTGCTAGAGAGCCACGCCAAGCGCAACGATGAGCGTGTGATGTTGGAGGATGTTCGTCGCGCGACCAAGGTGGTGGCGCGGACTTTGTTGGATTTGTTGCGCTGAATTTATCAGCACAGGCAAATTGATACGGCCCTTAGGGGCCGTATTTTTTTGAGCGCGTCATTCACACGCCATCAAGTTGGGATATGAAGATCAGACCATCTTGTAAATCATTGTTTTACACCTTATGATTATCAGCTTCAAACACAAAGGACTCGAAACCTTTTTTTCACTGGCAGTTTGGCCGGCATACAACCCATCCATCGACAACGTCTTCGTGAAGTATTGACCGTGCTGAATGTGGCTTCAGGCCCCGAAGATTTAAACAGACCTTCGTGGCGAACGCATCGATTGCGCGGTGACCGCAACGGCTTCTACGCCATTTGGGTTCAAGCCAATTGGCGGCTGAGTTTTCGATTTGTTGACACAGACGTTGAACTACTGGACTACTTGGACTATCACTGATGACACTCCTTTATATGCATAACCCTGCTCCCCCCGGCGTACTTTTATCGGGGTGGCTACAAGATCTACAAATCACGCTCACATCGTTTGCGGCCCACATTGGCACCAGCCGCGTCATGCTCTCCCGCGTGGTTAATGGTCGATCAGCCATTAGCGCCGATATGGATTTGCGCTTATCCGAAGCGCTCGGCACCACGCCCGGCCACTGGCTGGCCTTACAACAGCAACGTGATCTTTGGTCAGCCCAGCAACTTGCAAAAAAACGCAAACGTATCAAACCCATCACGCCTCCATCTAGGGTTTCCAAGTAGTCAGGTTACATACAAAACTGTATACAGTTTGAAACTCCTAGACATCAGACATCAAGAGGAAATTTCATGTCCGAAGCCATCCATCCCGTTGATGAGCATTTGCCCAATGGCAAGCTCGCCGCCCTCGGCCTGCAACATGTGCTGGTCATGTACGCAGGCGCCGTCGCTGTGCCACTGATCGTCGGTCGTGCGTTGAAGCTGAGCCCCGAACAAGTGGCCATGTTGATCTCGGCTGATTTGTTTGTCTGCGGCTTGGTGACCCTGATTCAATCGTGGGGCGCGACGCAGTGGTTTGGCATTCGCCTGCCCGTCATGAT
>CANGML010000040.1 GCA_947454585.1 Comamonadaceae bacterium | reverse complement strand
TCGGGCGATGGTTTGTATGGCACGTTTGAGTGCCGCACGGTGGACATCTTCATTGCCTTTGGCTCGAACGGACGGATCTATTCAGTACCTGTGTCGGCCTTGCCGGGTGCACGTGGCGACGGTCAACCTGTCACCACGCTAATTGATTTGGAATCTGGCACTCAGCTGCTGCACTACGTGGCCGGCCCTGCTGGCGCGACCTACTTGCTCAGCAGCTCGGGCGGTTATGGGTTCATGGCCAACATCGAGCACATGATTTCGCGCAACAAAGGCGGTAAAGCTTTCATCACCGTGGGTGAGGGCGAGACCGTGTGCCGCCCATCACCTGCCAGCGGTGGTTCCGGCGCGCAGCCTTTTGCACCTGCGACGCATGTGGCTTGTGCGTCGACCGGCGGCCGCTTCTTGACCTTTGAGTTGTCTGAACTGAAGGCGATGGAGAAGGGCGGTCGCGGCTTGATGCTGATCGACCTAGAAGCCAAAGATACCTTGGCGGGTGCGGCGGCGTACACACGCAGCGTGCGCATCGAAGGCATTGGCCGTGGCGGCAAAGTGCGCGAAGAAACATTGGAAATTCGCAGCTTGAACAACGCCAAAGCCGCTCGCGCCAAAAAAGGCAAAGTGGCGGACTTAGGCTTTAAGCCGACGGCTGTGGTGCGGCTGGAGTAACTGCACAAGGCCGTGTCTGAGATGCAAAAAAGCGGCTCAAGGAGCCGCTTTTTTGGGGGGTACCAACCATTAAGCTTTGGCTTTTTCTTTGGCCACTTCAGCTGAAGTGTCGGCAGTTGCTGGGGCAGCCTCTTTCTTGGGAGGGCTGCAGTCAAAACACACGAACATGGATGAACCCAAGATGCGCTTGAATGAACCATTGTTTCGTGGTTTGTGAATGCCGCATTTGATGCAGCTCATGGTGTCGCCAGTACGGCCAAGGCCTTCGAAGGGAGAACCGCCTTTTTTGGATTTGTAACGCAATCCGTCGTTGGAGATTTCTGTTTTTTCTGGGCGTGACATCGTTTTAGTTCTCGGGGAAAAAAAGCTATTTTCGCAAATTTATTTCCCCGTTGACGCCATCGGGCTCAAAAAGCCTAAAAATCAACGTAAAAAGCGCTTGGAGAACTTCAAAACGCTGGGCCCGATGCGTTTGGAGATGGCTTGGCGATGTTTGGCGAACAGCACATAAGTCGGTTGCAGCACGGGCATGAGCCAGCGGCGCGACAGCAGCCACGCCAAAACAGGCAGATTGGCCAGCCGGTAGGCGTTAGCAAACACCGGCACGCCGATCAGCAGTTGGCCATCGGCTGTGCGTCCATGGATCTGTGCCATGGCAGCTTCGCAGGAGATGTGGTGGCCTGCACTCTCAAACCCAGCTTGGGTGACGTCAACAAAAGCCAACTGATCCTGTGCGGCGCGGTTTTGTAAAAACTCCACCTCGGCCACGCACAGCGGGCACTGCCCGTCGTAAAACAGGGTGAGTTCAGGCGCAGCTTTGACGGGTGTGGTTTGCATAGGACGCAAGGCTAGCACGGGCGCATTGTTCGGGGCTGACCAAGGGGTAATCGGGCAGAATTCATGACATGACCCAAGCTTGTTTTGACTGCTCTACCACCGCCACACAACGGGTAGCCCATGCCCTAGAAGGCGCTGTTCGCCCCGCCGCACAACATGTGTTCACCCAGGTCTACGCCGATGCTGCACGCGCCGCGGCTCAGCACTGTGATGCCGAGGCACAGGCTGGCCAAAGCCTTGGTGTCTTGCACGGGGTGTGTGTGACCCTCAAAGACAACATCGACCTAGCGGGCGAGACCACGATGGCCGGCAGCGTGGTGTGTCTGGGCGAAGCCCCTGCGCTAAAAGATGCACCTGTTGTGCAACGGCTGCGCAAGGCTGGGGCCGTGTTGTTGGGCAAAACGAACATGAGTGAATTTGCGTTCTCTGGCGTGGGCATTAACCCGCACCACGGCACGCCCGCCAACCCAGCTGACACGCAGCATGCACGCATCCCCGGCGGCTCGTCGTCAGGTGCGGCGGTGTCGGTGGCTTTGGGCTTAGCCGAGGTAGGGATTGGCACAGACACGGGTGGCTCAATTCGCATTCCCGCTGCCCTGTGCGGTGTGGTCGGCTACAAAAGCACGCAAGCGCGTATTCCGAGCACAGGCGTGATGGAGTTGTCGCGCAGCCTTGACACCGTGGGCAGCATCACCCGATCCGTGCAAGCGTGTTTGGCGGTGGATGCAGTGTTGTCGCAGCGACCTCTGCCCACGGACGCTGTCCCTGTGCGCGGTCTGCGCTTGGCATTGCCCCAAACCTTGATGATGGACGATCTGGATGCCCCTGTGGCTCGGGCCTTTGAACGCACCTTGCGCCGCTACAGCGAGGCGGGCGCTCAGCTGGTAGAAATTCCGTTCAAGGCCTTGGGCGATATTGCAGCGCTCAGCATGCCCGGCGGCTTTTCGCCGATTGAGGGCTTTGCTGCGCATCACGCACGTCTAGAGCGCGGTGCTCAGCAGATAGACCCACGCGTCGTGGCACGCATGATGCTGGGCAAGGGCATCAGTGCGCAAGATTACCTAGGGCTGCACAACCGCCGCCAAGCTTGGATAGCTGCTGCCCAAGAAACGCTGCACGGCTTTGACGCCATGCTGTGCCCCACGGTGCCGATGGTGGCCCCGTTGATCGAGCCATTGCTCCTGGACGATGAGGCGTTTTTTAAAGTCAACCGTTTGTTGCTGCGTAATCCCTCCGCCATCAATTACATGGACGGTTGTTCGTGGAGCTTGCCCTGTCACGCCGCTGGTGAGATGCCGGTGGGGTTGATGGTGTCGGGCTTGGCGGGGCAAGATGCGCATTTGGCGCGGGTGGCTTTGGCGTTAGAAAACTTGATGAATTCTTGACACGTTTAGACCACAATGGGCGGGTTGACAAAAGAGAGTTCGCTATGACGTTTAAATTTCGCGCATGGGTTTTAGGCCTGTTGTTGGGGGTGACTGCGGGTGCTGCGATGGCGCACGGTCCACATGTTGGCTATCGCGGTGGTTACTACCGTGGTGGCGATTATTTCTGGGGGCCTGCTTTGGTGGGCGGGGCGATTGTGGGGACTTCAATTTACTTGTCGCGCCCTATGCAGCCTTCCACCGTCATCATCACCAGTCCCCCTGTCGTTGTCATGAATAACCCTCAGCCGACACAATGGGTCAATGGTCAACCCGTGCAACCAGCGATTGAGGCTTACTACTGCCGTGATTCAGGTCAATATTTTCCCGTGGTGCAGACCTGCCCCACCCCTTGGATGGTGGTAATGCGATGAACCAAGCTTTTTTGTGCGTCTTGATTGCGGGCTTGTTGCCTTATGTCTGTGCCATCGTTGCCAAATGGGGATTTCATCGATTCGATAACAACAACCCCCGCCAATGGTTGGCACAGCAAACGGGTTTTCGTGCCCGTGCCAATGCTGCACAGGCCAATAGTTTTGAGGCTTTTCCATTGTTTGCTGCGGGCGTGATCATCGCCACGTTGGCCCAGGTTGATGCACATCGCGTTGATTTGTACGCCATGGTGTTTGTGGCAGCGCGTTTGGGCTTTGTTGTTTGTTATGTGACCGACAAGGCCAGTTTGCGTTCTTGGTGCTGGTTGGTGGGGTTGCTGAGCGTGGTGGGGTTGTTTGCAGCAGCCTTGGGTCTTTAAAAGGCTGTCATCCGTTTTGAATGCCCAGGCGTTGTAGTCCTACCTTGTTTAAAAGTGAGTTCTCCATGAAACGCTTATCTCTACTTATCGCGTGCTTGTTGCCTGCTGTGTTGGCTATGCCAGCACAAGCACATGGGTTTGGCCATGGCGGTGGTGGGTACGCCGGGTATGGCGGCCATCATGGTGGTCATGGTTACCGCGGGGGTTGGGGAAACAACTGGGTGGCTCCTGTACTGGGCGCTGCTATCGTCGGTGGCGCTATTTATGCCGCTAGCACCCCGAGCTATGCCATGCCGGCGCAAGTGGTGGTGCAACAGCAATATTTGCCACCAAGCCGCATAGCGTACTTTTGCCCTACCTCGCAGCAGTACTACCCGAATGTGCCGACTTGCCAAGTGCCTTGGCAGCCTGTGAGCTACTAAAACACAAAAGCCGGGCTAGCCCGGCTTTTTGTTGTGTATCGGGGTAGGGGGTTAAAGCGTGACCACTTGTTTGTGCCCCACGCGGTTGGAATAACGCACCTTGCCGCCCGTGGTCTCGAGCTCAATACGTGCAGAACGCCCTGCATAGACATGGTGTTTGAGCCACTCCAGCTCTTGCTGCATTTCGGTATCCCCTGCCACCACGCGACTCCAGCAACGTAGCTCAGCTGACCAACGGTAGTTGCGTGTTTTGAGTTTGTCTTTGGTCTCAAAGGGAGAGTTCAGGGCGTAGACCTTTTGCTGGGGCTTGTTCAAAGTCAGCAAGACGGCAAGCAAGGCCGTCTGTTGGCTTTGCGGTAAGACGAGGTTGAGCAACTCCAGCAAGGCCCAGCAATCTGCTTCGGCGCGGTGGGCCTCGTAAAAGTAGCCTTGGGTGCTCAACAAATATTCCAGCTTGGCTGAGCCAAAACCTTCTTCGCGCCAGTCAATGTCTTTGATGCTGCAGGCCCAATTGAGTTGCTCAAACAAAGGCCACCGGGCTTCTACAAACGGACGGTCGAAGGCTGCATTGTGGGCAATGACCACCTCGACATTTTTTAAAAAATCCAACACGCGGGCATCGTCAATGCGCTGGCCTTGAACCATCTCATCGGTGATGTGATGCACTGCTGTGGTGGCAGGAGGGATAGGGAAACCGGGGTCTTCCAGCTCGTCCAACACATCCGTCACACGGTAGATCACGCCAGTGGTCGGGTCGAATTCGAAGGACAACATGCCCAACTCAATGACACGGTCATTGGCTACGTCAAACCCGGTGGTTTCGGTGTCTAGCACAACGCCTTTGCTGAGTTTTTGCCCAGGGGTGGGGGTGTTGAACACACGGCCGGGCACGAGCCGGCGTAGCACGCGGTAGTCGGGATGCTGTTCGAGTTGTTGGGCGAGTTGTTCGATGTCTTGAGTCATGGGCGCCATGTTAAGCGTGGTCGGCTTGGGTGGCGTTACGTTTGGCAATGGCATGGGACAAAAATAAAGCCAACAGGGTTACCACGACAGCATCGATGCCCAAAATAAAGCGGGAGTCGAAGTCGCTATACAGTTTGGCCAAGATCACCACGCCCAGCGATTGACCAAGGAACAAGAAGCCTGCAAACAGGGTCACGCCGGTCCCGCGCGCTGTGGGGACCATTTGTGTGGCTTTGGCTTGCATGGTGTTGTGAAACATGGCAAAGCCAAAACCTGCCACAAAGCACGAGGGTAGGGCGAGTTGCCACCATGGTGAAAAAGCAATCACCAAAAATGCGACCCCAAAGTTGAAGCCGCCGTAACGCGCCAATCCCACCTCTCCAAATCGCCGAATGGTGAACTTGGCTGTGGCCATGTAGGCCATGCCGCCAAGTCCAAAAAGTCCCGTGGTCACGCCGGCGAGGGTCAGTGAAATGCCGTGCACTTGGTGCAAGTGAGCGGCGGTCACGGCCAGAGCGCCAAACACGGTCGCGCCCTCTACCAAGGTGATGCTGAGAAAAGTGCGTGCCCAAGCGTCATGGGCAATTTGCCTCAGTTGTCTAAAGAAACCTGTTGCTTCATGTGACTTGGGGATCGCTGGATTGAGCAGGTGATGGTGTCGCCACATCATCCAGCTGACCATTGTGAAAGTGGCAGCCATGAGTGCAAATGCCCATCGCCAACCCAAGGTGTCAGTCAACAAGCCGCCAAATACTTGCCCAGCGCTGATGCCCAGCATGGTGCCCAGGCCAACGCGAGCGAGGGTTTCTTGCCGTTGCTCGTAATGAACCACATCGCCGACCCAAGCGAGTGAGAGAGGAATGATGGCTGCCGCCGCTAAAGCCGTGACCACACGCGCTGCGACTAAAAAATCAAGATCACTGCTGAGGGCGGACAACGCAGCGCCAACACTACAGCCCACACAGGCGAGCATGACCACGCGGAACTTGCCAAACCGATCCCCCACAGGACCGTACAGCAGTTGCATCAGGCCATAGGTAATGGCAAAGAAGGAGATGACCTTGGATACCTCACTGATCGGCGCCTGAAAAAAGCGTGACAAATCCGGCAGCATCGGGTCGCATATCCGCTGCAACGCCATGCTGGAGAAAGTCGCCAGTGACAGCAAAAAAATCGCCCGACGAGTCGTAGGCGATAGCGCGTGTGAGGAGGGGGGTAAGTTTGACTTCAAAGCCTACCCACTTTACTACGCATGAATTTGTCAAATTTGACAAATAAACCATAAAAGTAATACAGGTGACTTTTGCGGTTTAGCATTGGCACTATGAAAAAAATTGCTTCTTGGCTTGCTTTGGCCTTGACCGTCCTGGTGTATGTGATCACGCCTGCGTTGACAGGAAACGCTTCAACGTCGCGCGCGCCTGTGCCGGTGAATGGCATCCATGCTGAAGTACTAGGGGTTTATTTCACACCGCCAACAGGTGCTGCCAGCGCCATTGTTCAAACCATTGATGCCAGCCAACGCGAGGTGCTGGTGCAAGCCTATGGTTTCACGCACAACGCGATTGCACAGGCCTTGGTGCGAGCCCATCAACGGGGGGTCAAGGTGCGCGTGTTGTTGGATAAAAAAAGTGAAAAAACCAACCGATATGTGATCGACGTTTTGACGCAAGCACAAATTGACATTCGCCACGATGGCAAACATGCCATCGCGCACAACAAGGTGATGGTGATTGACGAGTCAGTGGTGATCACGGGAAGCTTCAACTTCACCAACTCTGCTGAAACCCGTAATGCTGAGAATTTTTTGGTTTTGAAGTCAGATGAATTGGCAAAGCGGTACAAATCAGAATGGCAAAGCCACTGGTCGCATGGCGTTGAATAGCATCGCCCCTCACAGAATTTAGTCTACCGTCTCTAAAAGTGCGCCATTTCAGTGCAAAAGCCCCGCTGAGCTGTTTCTTGTCCTTAAAATAAGCCTCATGCTGCACTGCAACATAACTTGGCGATCCGGCAGGTTTAAAGCAGTTTGACACCCTACTTAACATTTGGAGATTTGAAATGACTTTAACACCTGAACAAGTGCTCGCCGCAAACAAAGCCAATCTGGAAACCTTGGTTGGTTTGACCAACAAGGCATTTTCTGGCGTGGAACAACTCATCGAGCTGAACTTGGCTGCTGCGAAAAGCACCCTGGCTGATTCACAAAAGCAAACCCACGCCGCTTTGAGCGTGAAAGACGCGCAAGAGTTGTTGGCCTTCCAAGCCAGCTTGTTCCAACCTTTGGCTGAAAAAGCAGCGGCCTACAACCGTCACTTGGCGGACATCGCCACTGGCACAGGTTCGCACTTCCAAGGTCATTTGGAATCGCAATTTGCTGACGCACAAAAAGCGTTCAACGCGCTGGTAGACAATGCGGCCCAGAACGCTCCTGCCGGTTCTGAAACTGCGGTTGCTGCCTTCAAGACTGCTGTTTCTGCGGGTAACAACGCCCTGGAGTCCGTCCAAAAAGCGGTCAAGCAAGCCACTGACGTGGCTGAAGCCAACTTCAAAAACATCACTGAAACAGCCTTGAACGCCGGCAAGACATCGTCTAAGAAGCGTTAATTTTTCAAGATTGTTTGAAATCTTTGAGCGGCTCCTTCGGGGGCCGTTTTTCATGGCGCCTTGACACCAGGTTCTGGCATTAGGATGTGGACCTTTTAACGCAGGAGCTTCGGGGTGGATAAAGTTGATGGTGTGGTGATTGGTGCGGGTGTGGTGGGTTTGGCGGTCGCGCGTGCATTGATGCAAGATGCCCCTACCAGTTCGCGCGATTGGTTGGTTTTAGAGTCGACCGATGCGATTGGCACAGGGACCAGTTCACGCAACAGCGAAGTGATTCATGCGGGTATTTATTACCCGCAGGGCTCGCTCAAAGCGCAGTTGTGTGTGCAAGGTCGCGAGATGCTCTACCACTATGCCCAAGCGCGCGGTGTGTCTCACCAGCGTTGCGGCAAATTGATCGTGGCTACCCACGTGAGCCAACTTGCAGCACTCGAGGGTATTTTAGAAAAAGCCCATGCCAACGGCGTGACCGATGTCGTGATGCTCACGGCGCAGCAAGCTCAGCTGATGGAGCCGCAGCTGTCTTGTGTGGGCGCCTTGCACTCGCCCAGCACGGGGATTGTGGATAGCCATGGGTTGATGCTGGCTTTGCAGGGCGATTTTGAAAATGCTGGTGGAATCGTGGCTTTGAATTCGCCCGTGGCCTCAGCCACCTGTCGCGACGATGGCATTGTGTTGCATATGGTGGATGGCTCCGAGTTGCTCGCGTCAACCGTGGTGAATGCGGCGGGGTTGACCGCGCCCTGGTTGGCTCAAAAGTTTGAGGGTTTGTTCGCGCACCATGTGCCCAAAGCCTTTTTCGCCAAAGGCAATTACTTCACGCTGTCTGGCAAATCACCTTTCTCCCGGTTGATTTATCCCGTTCCAGAAGCGGCTGGGTTGGGTGTGCATCTGACTTTAGATTTAGGGGGGCAAGCCAAATTTGGCCCCGATGTGCAATGGGTGGATGGCCCTGATGATTTGGTGGTCTCCTCTGCGCATGAACAAGTTTTCTACCACGAGGTGCGCAAGTATTGGCCAGCCTTGGCGGATGGTGCTTTGCTGCCGGGTTACGCCGGTATTCGCCCCAAAATTTCAGGACCGAATGACAGGGCAGCCGATTTTTGTATCCAAGGGCCTGCTGTGCATGGGGTCCGGGGCTTGGTGAATTTGTTTGGCATGGAGTCCCCGGGTTTGACCAGCGCGCTGGCAATCGGTGAGGCGGTGGTGCAAGCCCTGAAATAAGATCGGGCCATGAACAAACGTGTGTTTTTGAGTTGGTATTTGATGCCGTTTTTGTATGCGTGTTCGACGGTTGATAAAAAAAACGCCCCTTCGTCCACATCATCAAGCTACCCCAACAACCCAGCCAAACGACAAGACATCGTCATGCAAGCCGTGGCCATGTTGGACCGTGGCTACACCTATGGGGGCAAAAAACTTCACACGGGGTTCGATTGTTCAGGGCTGGTGACCTTTGTCTATCGAGAGTCGGCGGGTATTGCTTTGAAGGGCAGTGCCGCGCAAATGGCGCAGACCACGCGCGCGATTGACGCGTCGCAAGCGCATCCGGGCGATTTGGTGTTTTTCAATACGCTCGGGCCATCGTTTTCACATGTGGGTATTTACATTGGCGAGGGCAAATTTGTCCATGCCGCCAACGAGCGAACCGGCGTCAAAACCGAGCGTTTGAGCCATGCGTATTGGTCAAAGCGCTTTGAGGGTTATCGCACCCTTTTTGCTTGAAGCCGCCTGTTTAAGCCTGATCCCGAATAGCTTGGGCCGCCTCTTTGACCAGCGCAGGGCCTTTGTAAATGAGGCCGGTGTAAATCTGCACCACATCTGCGCCCGCCTGAATTTTGGCCACCGCATCGGCGCCACTCAAAATACCACCCACCCCAATGATCGGAAAGTTGGGCCCCATGGCCGCACGCAGTTGGCGAATCACAGCATTGCTTTTCTCGAACACCGGGGCACCCGAGAGACCACCTGCTTCGTCGGCACGCGTCATGCCTTGCACGGCATCACGGGCGATGGTGGTGTTGGTGGCGATCACGCCCCATAGACTTTCTGATGCAGGCGTGCCGTCCTGCACGCAGTGCCGCTTCAAGGTGGCGGCAATCACAGCGATTTGGTCGCTCTCTAAATCAGGCGCGATTTTGATGAAGACAGGCACTTGCTTGTTGTGCTGCTGAGCCAGAGCAGCGCGGCGTTTGGCCAGTGTGCCAATGAGGGCGTCCAGCGCCTCATCGCTTTGCAACTCGCGCAAGTTTTTGGTGTTGGGGCTGGAGATGTTGACCGTCACGTAGTCGGCATGCGGGTAGACGCCGTCGAGGCAAATCAGGTAGTCCTGCGCCGCATTCTCGATCGGGG
>CANGML010000039.1 GCA_947454585.1 Comamonadaceae bacterium | reverse complement strand
TGTCCCAATCAGAATTGGAACCCATGACGACACCGACTTGGCACTGGGTCATGATGAAGGCTGTGTGTGAGCAAAAACGAATTTTAAGACGGGACCCCCATGATTGATGTGACGATGGAAAATTTCGAGACCGACGTGATTGCGGCCTCTCAAACCACCCCCGTGTTGGTGGACTTTTGGGCCGACTGGTGCGGTCCCTGCAAATCACTCGGGCCCGTGCTCGAAAAGCTAGAGACCGCTTATGCGGGTCGCTTCCAACTGGTAAAGATCAACGCCGACACCGAACAACAGCTGGCGGGCGCCTTTGGCGTGAAAAGCCTACCCACCTGCATTTTGTTGATCGGGGGCCGCCCTGTGGATGGCTTCATGGGCGCCTTACCTGAAGGCAAAGTGCGGGAGTTCTTGGACAAGCATTTGCCATCCGACAGCGAAGTGGCTGCACAAACGGATGCGCAAGAAGCCGAGCAATTGGCCCAAGCGGGCGACGCCCATGCGGCCATTGCCAAGCTACAAGAAGCCTTGAGCCTCAACCCTGCCGATGACGAAGCCCGCTACAACTTTGTCAAGCTCCTCATCTCAGTGGGTGCGCTGGATGAAGCCCACGCAGCGCTAGCGCCTAAGCTGACAGAAATCCCGCTGCAGCTGCGCTTTGACGCGCTCAGCTACTGGCTACAAGCCCTGCAATTTGTAGCGACCGATGAACGCGGCGGCTGGGGCTTTGAACAATTCGATGCCTTGATTGCACACAACAAACGTGACTTTGACACCCGCTTGGCCAAAGCCCGCTTGTTCATCGCGGCCGAAATGTTAGAAGCGGCGATGGACGAGCTGCTCGAGATCATCATGCGAGACAAAGCATGGAATAACAACGTGGCACGCAAAACCTATGTGGCCATCTTGGAGTTGATGACACCGCCCAAGCCCAAAACGGACGATGCCGCCTTCGGCAAATCCGCTGGCGGCATCGAGCTAACCGGCAAAGCCACGGTGCAAGAAGACCCCGTGCTGGAGATGATTTCACGCTACCGCCGCAAGCTCAGCATGGCGCTGAACTGATCACCGCCAAAGTTCTAGTCCTTCAACCGGTCCCACGCCTCTTGGTACTTGGCAGCGGTTTGGGCAATCACCGCTTGCGGCAAATGCGGCGCGGGGGGCGACTTGCTCCAGGGCTTGCCTTGCACTTGGGCCGTGTCTAGCCAGTCGCGCAAGAACTGCTTGTCGTAGCTCGGTGGGTTGACGCCCGCTTTGAAGCTCTGCGCGTAGCTGTCGGCCGGCCAGTAACGCGAGGAGTCCGGGGTCAGCACCTCATCCATCAACACGAGGTCGTTGTTGGCATCCAAACCAAACTCAAACTTCGTATCCGCAATGATGATGCCTTTGGCGGCGGCTACATCACGCGCGGTCTCATACAGGGCAATGCTGACGGTTTTAATTTTTTCGGCCAAGCTCGCACCGATCATCTCGACCACTTGCTCGTAAGTGATGTTCTCGTCATGGTCGCCCACCGCGGCTTTGGCGGCTGGGGTGAAGATGGGCTCAGGCAACTTGCTGGCGTTCTTCAAGCCTTTGGGCAGCTTGACGCCACACACGGCTTGGTTCGCTTGGTACTCTTGCCAACCACTGCCCGCCAAGTAGCCGCGCACCACGGCTTCTACCGGAATGGGGGTGAGGCGTTTGACCAACATGGCGCGGCCGGTGACTTGGGCCACTTCGTCGGCACTGACCACGCTCTCAGGCGCTTCACCGGTGAGGTGGTTGGGACAAATGTGGCCCAACTTGCCAAACCAAAACAGCGCCATTTGGGTGAGCAATTCGCCCTTGCCCGGAATGGCCTCGCCCATGATCACATCAAACGCGCTGATGCGGTCTGAGGCCACCATCAGAATGCGGTCCTCGCCCACAGCGTAGTTGTCGCGCACTTTGCCGCGTGCCAGCAAAGGCAGCGAGGTGAGCGCCGAGGTATGCAAAGCAACCATCGATTACTTCACCAACTGGGCGAGTTCGCCCTTGGCGTAGCGGGCTGCCACCACAGAGAGGCTGTCGCCTTTGATCTTGCTGCCTTGGCCTTCGCAACCGAACTCCAGATAGCGTTGTTTGCAAATGTTCATGGCTGCTTCGCGGGCGGGCTTGAGCCACTCGCGGGCGTCGAACTTTTCAGGGTTCTCAAACATGAACTTACGCGCCGCAGCCGTCATGGCCAAACGGATGTCGGTGTCGATGTTGACCTTGCGCACGCCGTGCTTGATGGCCTCTTGAATCTCCGACACAGGCACGCCAAATGTCGTTTTCATCTGACCGCCGTATTGGTTGATCATGGCCAACAGCTCTTGCGGCACGCTGCTCGAGCCGTGCATCACCAAGTGGGTGTTGGGGATGCGCGCGTGAATTTCTTTGACGCGGCTGATGGCCAAGATGTCGCCCGTGGGTTCGCGTGAGAACTTGTAAGCGCCATGGCTGGTGCCGATGGCGATGGCCAAGGCGTCAAGTTGTGTGGCCTTCACAAACTGCGCGGCCTCTTCGGGATCGGTCAGCATTTGGCTATGGTCGAGTTTGCCCACCGCGCCGATGCCGTCTTCTTCACCGGCTTCGCCGGTTTCCAGGTTGCCCAAGCAACCCAATTCGCCTTCTACTGACACGCCCACTTGGTGCGCCATGGCCACCACGTGCTGGGTGACTTGCACGTTGTAGTCAAAGCTCGCCGGTGTTTTGCCATCTTCCATCAACGAGCCGTCCATCATGACCGAACCGAAGCCCAAGTCAATCGCGCCCTGGCATACCTTGGGGGATGTGGCGTGGTCTTGGTGCATGACCAGCGGAATGTGCGGGTAGGCTTCGGTCGCGGCTTGAATCAAATGTTTGATGAAGTGCTCGCCTGCGTATTTGCGCGCACCCGCACTGGCTTGCAAGATGACAGGCGCGCCCACGGCGTCGGCCGCGGTCATGACGGCTTGCACCTGCTCCAAATTGTTGACGTTGAAAGCGGGAATGCCGTAACCCTGCTCAGCAGCATGGTCCAGAAGTTCGCGCATCGATACGAGTGCCATGGGGGAATCCTCAAAAAATAAAAACTGATCTCACTGCCACCCATTTTAAAGGCGACAGATTTAACGCACTTCGCAAATACGCAGCATGTTGGTGCCGCCTGGCGTGCCCATGGGGTCACCACAGGTGATGGCGTACACATCGCCAGCATCCACAATGCCGCGCAGTTTGAGATGCGCCTCCGCTTGGGCCAAGGCGGTGTCGCGGTCGGCGCTGGTGTCCATCAGTAAAGGACGCACGTTGCGGAACAAGGCCATGCGACGCTGGGACGCGACTTTGGTGGTCACCGCGTAGATAGGAATGTGGATGCGGTGACGGCTCATCCACAACGCTGTGGAGCCTGACTCGGTCAAAGCCACAATCGCTTTGGCGCCCAAGTGGTGCGCAGTGAAGAGCGCACCCATGGCGATCGTCTGGTCAATGCGGCTGAAGGTTTGGCCTTTGAAGTCGGCATCCAGCTCCACATCTTCGGCAGCTTCTGCAGCGGCGCAAATCTTGGACATTTCTTGCACCGTCTCGAGCGGGTACTTGCCTGCAGCCGTTTCGGCGCTGAGCATGACGGCGTCGGTGCCATCGATCACGGCGTTGGCCACATCGCTCACTTCGGCGCGGGTGGGCACGGGGTTGGTGATCATGCTCTCCATCATTTGGGTGGCGGTGATCACCACTTTGTCGTGCTGACGCGCGAGCTTGATCATGCGTTTTTGCAGCGCGGGGACGGCGGCGTTACCGACCTCCACCGCCAAGTCGCCACGCGCCACCATGATGCCGTCGCTGGCGCGCAAGATTTCGTCCAGCAAAGGAATCGCCTCGGCGCGTTCAATCTTGGCAATCAAGCCGGGCTTGTGTTTGTATTCCGCGCCAGCCACATTGGCGAGTTGGCGCGCCATTTCCATGTCGGTGGCGTTTTTGGGGAAGCTCACCGCCAAGTAATCGGCTTGGAAGCTCATCGCGGTTTTGATGTCTTCCATGTCTTTGCCGGTCAAGGCAGGCGCGGTCAAGCCCCCGCCTTGTTTGTTGATGCCCTTGTTGTTGGACAACTCACCGCCGACTTTGACGGTGGTGTGAACTTGCTCACCACGCACGGCCTCGACCGCCAACACAATCAAGCCGTCGTTGAGCAACAGCAAGTCGCCGGGTTTCACATCACGGGGCAGTTCTTTGTAATCCAAGCCCACGCCTTGCAAATCGCCCGGTTCGGTGCGCGAGGCATCGAGCACAAACTTGGCGCCGTTCTCGAGCATCACCTTGCCATCCACAAATTTGCCGACGCGGATTTTGGGCCCTTGCAAATCGGCCATGATGGCCACTTCGCGCCCCGCACGGGCAGCGGCTTCGCGGACCAGTCGGGCGCGGTCGATGTGGTCTTGCGCTTTGCCATGGCTGAAATTGAGGCGAACCACATTCACACCTGCGCGAATCATTGCCTCAAGCAAAGCGGGATCGCTGGAAGCGGGTCCCAAAGTAGCAACAATTTTGGTGGCGTGACGGGCCATGCGTGAGTCTCCTGAAGGGGTTGTTGGCGGTAATTCTCACACGTTTGACCCGCCACCTAGCGGTCAAAACCCCAAGATAAATGCATTCTTTTGCCTGCTTTTCAAGCATCAACCCCCAGAGGAACAAAGGGGTAATGGCCCATGCGCTCACGCAAACAGCGATAATCGTAAGCTAATTGATTCATATCAGTGCGCCTTCCAACTGACCGACTACGATTCGTCTCCTATGACCACACACCTTCAACCGATACTTCCCGGCGAACCCATGCCACACCGCAAAGTCATGCGCGAGTGGCTGATTCCATTGGCTGAACGCACCACCGTGCTGGCGGTGCTGATGCTCGTGGTGGACTACGTGCTGTGGGCCGCCCTGATGGCTGGCACTGTGTATTTCGATGCGTGGTGGGCCAAACTCTTGAGCGGTTGCGCAGCGGGTTTCGTGATCGGCCGTTTGTTCATCCTAGGCCACGACGCTTGCCACCAAAGCCTCACCCCACACCGCAACCTCAACAAGTGGTTGGGCCGCATTGCCTTCTTGCCATCGCTCACCGCCTTCAGCTTGTGGGATATCGGCCATAACGTGGTGCACCACGGCTATACCAACCTCAAAAACTTCGACTTCGTCTGGGCTCCTTACACGCCTGAAGAATTCGCCGCCTTGAGCAAGTGGGAGCAACTCAAAGACCGTGTCTACCGCAGTGGCTGGGCCCCTGGCCTGTACTACATGGTTGAGATCTGGTGGAACAAGATGGTGTTTCCCAGCGAAAAACACATGCCCACACGTCGCCCCATTTTCATCAAAGATTGCTTGCTCATCACCGCTTTTGGCGCGGCCTGGGTAGCAGCCATGGTGTGGGCTGCAATAGCAACGGATCAAACCATTGGCTACCTCTTGCTGATGGGCGTGGTTGTGCCCTTTTTCTTCTGGGTCACCATGATCGGTTTCGTGGTGTATGTGCACCACACCCATGTGGATGTGTCGTGGCACGAAGAGCGCACCGGTTGGTCCAAGGCTTCGCCTTTTGTGTCCACCACCGTGCACTTGACCTTCCCCTTGAACATCGGCGCGCTGATGCACCACATCATGGAGCACACGGCACACCACTTGGACATGAGCATCCCGCTGTACAAGTTAAAGCAAGCGCAAGGCAAGCTCGAAGAACTGTTGCCTGGTCGCATCATCGTTCAGCCCTTCTCCTGGGGCTGGTATGTGCAAACCGCACGCGACTGCAAGCTGTATGACTTCAAGACCGACAGCTGGACAACCTATGACGGCAAGGTCACCAGCCCTCGTGCCATGAATGCAGCTTGAAACGCCTGGCTCTGCTGTTACTCGTCGTCGTGTCAACGACCGCCCAAGCCATGTGGGTCACCGTCACGCGCAATGAAGTAGCCACCGTTTACATTGATTCCATGTCCATCGAAAAGATGGGCTACAACCGCCGCGTGTGGGTGGTCTATGACCTGCAAAAACCCGATCCCACAGGTCAGCAATCGGTCAAATCCAGCATTGAGTACGACTGCACCGAAGGCAAATACAAAACCCTCAGCGCCAGCAGTCACCCCAACAAAATGGGCAATGGCCCCGCCATCAAAGCGCTGCCAGTACCCGAAGGATGGCGACCCATCAGCCAAGACAGCATGAGCCGCCAGCTGTATTCGTTTGCTTGTGCGTGGTGATTAACCCGCTGCGCGCTTGGTCAAGATCTCAAACGCGGGCAAGGTCTTGCCCTCCAGCACCTCTAAAAAAGCGCCGCCGCCGGTAGAGATGTAACCCACTTGCTTCTCAATGCCGTACTTGGCGATCGCCGCCAAGGTATCACCGCCGCCTGCGATGCTGAAGGCGCTGGACTCGGCAATGGCATGCGCAATGGTTTTGGTGCCGTTCTCGAAGGCAGGAAATTCAAACACGCCCACAGGTCCGTTCCACACAATCGTGCCCGCAGCCTTGAGCTGCGCGGCGAGCTTGGCCGCCGTCTCTGGGCCGATGTCCAAGATCATGTCGTCATCGGCCACCTCGGTGGCGTTCTTCACGGTCGCCACGGCATCCGCCGCAAAGGTTTTGGCAGTCACCACGTCGGTGGGGATAGGCACGGCGATGCTGGCGTTGCCCAATTGTTCGCCGCGCGCTTTCATGAGCGCGATCACGGCTTTGGCCTCATCCACCAAGTCGTGCTCGGCCAAGCTCTTGCCGATGTTCAGACCCGCTGCCAGCATGAAGGTGTTGGCAATGCCGCCGCCCACAATGAGCTGGTCCACGTTGTTGGCCAAACTCTTCAAAATGGTCAACTTGGTGCTGACCTTGCTGCCCGCCACGATGGCGGCCAGCGGGCGTTTGGGATTGGCCAAGGCCTTGGTGATGGCGTCAATCTCTGCCGCCAACAAGGGGCCAGCACAGGCCACGGGCGCGTATTGCGCAATGCCGTAGGTCGTGCCTTCGGCGCGGTGCGAGGTACCAAAGGCGTCGTGCACAAAGATGTCGCACAGCGCGCCCAGCTTGCGGGCCAATTCGGGGGCGTTCTTTTTCTCGCCCTTGTTGACCCGGCAGTTCTCGAGCAACACCACCTCGCCCGGCGCCACGGTCACACCGTCGACCCAGTTGGAAATCAGCGGAACCCGACAGCCCAGCAACTCGCTCAAACGCTCCGCCACCGGCGCCAATGAGTCTTCAGGCTTGAATTCCCCCTCTGTGGGGCGGCCCAAATGCGAGGTCACCATCACCGCGGCCCCCACTTCGAGGGCCATGCGAATCGCCGGCACGCTGGCACGGATGCGCGTGTCTTCGGTGATGTTGCCATCGTCATCTTGCGGCACGTTGAGGTCGGCGCGGATGAAAACACGTTTGCCTTTGGCCGAGCCGTTGGCACACAAATCAGAGAAGCGAATGACGTTCATGGTGAGCGAGGGGTGTGAGGGGCAAAACCTCTATTCTAAAAGTTTGCCCCTTGCACAGACTGACACCGCGCACGACCCACCCTGACGTCACTTCAAGACCTCACATCACGGCACCCAGTTGCCAAGGCACAAATTCGTTTTGTCCATAGCCATGTCGCTCACTCTTGGTGGGGCGCCCCGAGGCGGTGTCGATCATCATTTGGAATATGCGCTCACCGGCTTGTTGCACGGTTTCCGCGCCATCCACCACGCCGCCGCAATTGATGTCCATGTCGTCTTCTTGGCGCGTCCACAAAGCGGTGTTGGTGGCCAGCTTGAGCGATGGGCTAGGCGCACAGCCATAGGCGGAGCCTCGACCCGTGGTGAAGCAAATCAAATTGGCCCCGCCTGCCACTTGCCCTGTTGCCGACACAGGGTCGTAGCCGGGCGTGTCCATGTAGACAAAACCACGCGAACTGATGGGCTGCGCAAACTCCAGCACGTCGACCAAGTTGGTGGTGCCGCTTTTGGCGATGGCACCCAAGCTTTTCTCCAGAATCGTCGTCAAGCCGCCGGCCTTGTTGCCCGCCGATGGGTTGTTGTCCATCTGCATGTGGTTGCGCTTTGTATAAGCTTCCCACCACGCAATGCGCGCCAGCAACTTGTCGGCCACTTGCGCACTCACGGCGCGGCGGGTGAGCAGATGTTCGCCGCCATAAATCTCTGGTGTCTCTGACAGCACGGCAGCGCCCCCGTGGCGCACCAGCAAATCCACGGCGGCACCCAAAGCGGGGTTGGCGCTGATGCCGGAGTACCCATCGCTGCCGCCGCACTGCAAGCCGACGGTCAAGTGGCTCAGGGGCACAGGCACGCGCTTCACACGGTTGGCCTCGGGCAACATGCCCTGAATCAAGGCAATGCCTTTGGCAACCGTTTTGGCCGTGCCGCCCGTGTCTTGGATATTGAAGGTGGCAAGTTTCACGCCCTCCTCTAAACCCTCTTGCGCCACGAGGCCTTGGATTTGGTTGGTCTCACAGCCCAAGCCCACCACCAAGATGGCAGCGAAGTTAGGGTGCTTGGCATAACCGCCCAGCGTGCGGCGCAACACCTGCAACTCTTCGCCATCGCTGGCGGTGGCGCAACCCATGCCATGCGTCAGAGCCACCACGCCATCGACGTTGGGGAAATCAGCCAACGCCTCGGGGCGAATGTCACGACGAAAGTAATCTGCGATGGCGCGTGCGGCGGTGGCCGAGCAGTTCACGGAGGTCAAGATGCCGATGTAGTTGCGCGTCGCCACACGGCCGTCGGCGCGCACGATGCCCTCGAAGGTGCGCGGTGGCTTGACATACGCCGTTGGCTTGGCATCAGCGCTGGGCAAGTGCTGGCGCGCAAAGTCACTGAAGGCCAAATTGTGCGTGTGTACATGCTGACCGGCCTTGATGGCTTGCGTTGCCACACCAATGATTTGGTCGTAGCGACGCACGGGTTCACCCACGGCAATGTCACGGGTCGCCACCTTGTGACCGGGTGGCACCAAGCCTGAAATTGTCACGCCCTCGGCAGCCAGCACCGTACCGCTCAGCAATTGCTGGCGCGCGATGACCACGTTGTCCTGCGCGTGGATGCGGATGACGGGCGACATCAGTTAGACCAACCGCCGTCAATGACTTGTGAGGTGCCCGTGGTGAAGCTCGATTCGTCGCTCGCCAAGTACACCGCGAGCGACGCGATCTCGTCCACACGCCCCACGCGGCCCATGGGCTGGCGGGCCACAAATGCGGCCTCCACTTGCGCCAAGGTCTGTCCACTGGCTTGCGCTTGTGCAGCAATACGGTCACGCAAAGAGGGCGACTCCACCGTGCCGGGGCAAATGGCATTGCAGCGCACGCCTTGGGTGATGTAGTCGGCCGCCACCGCTTTGGTCAGACCAATGATGGCCGCCTTGGTCGTCCCGTACACAAAACGATTCGGTGCGCCCTTGATGCTGCCAGCGACCGAGGCCACATTGATGATGGAGCCTTTTCCTTTTTTCAACATGCCTGGCAGAAAGGTTTGAATCATGCGGAACTGTGAACGCACATTCAACGTGAAGGCGAAATCCCACTCTGCCTCTGTGCAGTCGAGCACGGTGCCCGCATGCACAAAACCTGCAGCATTGAACAACACATCGATGTCGCCGTGCTTGGCATGTGCGGCGTGAATCGCGTCGGGCTTAGTCACATCCAGCACGTCGATCACACAGCCACATTCTTGCTTCAGTGATTCAAGTGCCGCCGCATTCACATCGGTGGCGATGACGTGCGCACCTTCACGCACAAAAGCGAGTGCGGTAGCGCGACCAATGCCTTGGCCAGCGGCAGTGACGAGGGCTGTTTTTCCCGCTAAACGTGGTGTCATGGTTGTCTCTTTCTAGGTTGAGATGGTTAGTTTTTAGGCACCAAGCTGGCGCCCGTGATACGTTCTTGTGCCTCGACCAAAGAGGGCACAAATTTTTTGCCAAAACCCAAGGCGCTGGCCATGCTGAGTGACTGGTGTACGGCTTCCCCCATCAAGGTGGGCACGCCCATGCCTTCGGCCAAATGCGTGTAGTAGCGAATGTCTTTGCGCGCGTTGTCGAGCTCAAACTTCAAGCC